>CAZXVY010000012.1:2253-6437 GCA_964644115.1 uncultured Terriglobales bacterium | reverse complement strand
ATCGCTCTACCTCATGCTCACGGCGGAGCGCAGCCGGGCCATCCTGAAGGACGTGGAGACGGTGATTGTGGACGAAATCCACGCCGTCGCCGACGACAAGCGTGGGGCGCACCTGGCACTTTCCCTCGAGCGATTGGATGCTTTGCGGGCGGGTGCGTTGGCTTCCACCTCCCCACGCCCGGCCGAGGGCGGCCGGGCTACATGCGCGGGCGAGTCGCCCGCTTCCACACAGGCGGCAAATCCTGCGGGCGAGTCGCCCGCTTCCACACAGGCGGGGGCGCTGGCACGGGCGGGGGCGCCCGTGCCTACACAAGCTCCGGTACGCATTGGGCTTTCAGCCACGCAGAAGCCGATCGAGCTGGTAGCCGAGTTCCTCATCGGCAGCGGACGGCCGCGGCCGGCCATCGTGCAGATCAGCCACCGGCGGCAGCTTGACCTCGCGGTTGAAGTTCCCAAGAGCCCGCTGGGGCCGGTGGCGTCAAACGAGATGTGGGACGAGATTTATGACCGCATCGGCGAACTGGTGGCGCAACATCGCTCGACGCTGGTGTTCGTGAACACGCGCCGCCTGGCGGAGCGCGTGGCCCACAACCTGGTCGAGCGTCTGGGCGAAGATGCTGTGGCCGCGCACCACGGCAGCCTGGCACGCAAGCTGCGCCTGGTGGCAGAAAACAAGCTCAAGGCCGGCGAACTGAAGGTGGTGGTGGCGACGGCGTCGCTGGAACTGGGCATTGACGTGGGCACGGTGGACCTGGTGTGCCAGATCGGCTCGCCGCGGGCCATCGCGGTGGGGTTGCAGCGCGTGGGCCGCGCCGGACACTGGCGTGGGGCCGTGCCCAAGGGCCGCTTGTTCGTCACCACGCGCGACGAACTGGTGGAATGCGCGGCGCTGGTGCGGGCCATCCGTCAAGGCGACCTTGACCGGCTTGAAGTCCCGCCGGCGCCGCTGGACGTGCTGGCGCAGCAGATGGTTGCCGCCTGCGCGGCCGAAGATTGGAACGAGGACGAACTGTTCGCGCTGGCGCGCCGCGCCTATCCCTATCGCGACCTGCCGCGGGAAGATTTCGAGGCGGTGGTGGCGATGCTGTCGGACGGCATTGCGGCGCGCCGCGGACGCTACGGAGCGTATCTGCACCGCGACCGCGTGAACGGAAGGCTGAAGGCGCGCCGCGGGGCACGGCTTGCGGCCATCACCTCGGGCGGCGCGATTCCCGACAACGCGCTCTACACCGTGATTGCCGAGCCGGAAGGCACCGTGGTGGGGACGGTGGACGAAGACTTTGCGGTGGAAAGCATGAAGGGCGACATCATGCTGCTGGGCAACACCAGTTGGCGGATCCGCCGGGTGGAGTCCATCGGCCGCATGCTGGTGGAGGACGCGCACGGCGCTCCTCCAACCATTCCTTTCTGGCGCGGCGAGGCTCCGGCGCGCACTCCCGAGCTTTCCGCGCAGGTGGCGGAGTTGCGGGAAACGGTTAGCAGGCTGGTTGTGGCGGCGGACGTGGGAAGCGCCACGCAAACCCGGGCGACGGCGGCGGTGGCATGGCTGAAGTCGGAGTGCGGTCTGGACGACGCCGGCGCCGAGCAGGTGGTGGAATACATCGTGCTGGGGCGGGCGTCGCTGGGCGCGGTGCCTACGCAGACCACCATCATCGCGGAGCGCTTTTTCGACGAAGGTGGCGGCATGCAACTGGTGCTGCACGCGCCCTTCGGAGGACGCATCAACAAGGCCTGGGGACTGGCGCTGAGGAAGCGCTTCTGCCGCAGCTTCAACTTCGAGCTGCAGGCGGCGGCCACGGACGACGGCCTGAACATCTCGCTCACCGAGCAGCACAGCTTTCCGCTGGCCGACGTCTTTCACTTCCTGCAGCCGGAGACGTTGCAGGAAGTGTTGGAGCAGGCGGCCTTGCAGTCGCCGCTGTTCGGCACGCGCTGGCGCTGGGACGCCTCGCGCGCCCTGGCGCTGCTGCGCTTCTCGGGCGGGAAGAAAGTCCCGCCGCAGATCCAGCGCATGCGTGCCGACGATCTGCTGGCCGCGGTTTTCCCCGATGCCGCCGCCTGCCAGGACAACATCGAGGGCGACATCAAGTTGCCCGACCATCCGCTGGTGCGCGAGGTGATGAAAGACATCCTGGGCGAGGCGCTTGACCTGGAGGGCCTTAAGCGGGTGCTGACGGACATTGCCGCGGGCCGCATCCGCACCGTGGCTGCGGACACGGTGGCACCCTCGGCGTTTGCTCACGAGATCCTGAACGCCAACCCTTACGCCTTCCTCGACGACGCGCCGCTGGAAGAGCGGCGCGCGCGTGCCGTGGAGATGCGCCGCATGCTCCCCGAGTCGGTGCTGGAGGAGGTGGGACGGCTCGATCCCGCGGCCATCGCCGAGGTCACTCAGGATGCCTGGCCGGAGGCGCGGGATGCCGACGAATTGCACGATGCGTTGCTCACGCTGGTGGCGCTGCCGGAAGCTGCAAGCGCGGGCGAGGTCGCACGGGCGGGGGCGCCCGTGCCTACACAGGCGGACTGGCACAATCATTTCGATCAGCTCTCCGCGGCCAGTCGCGCGGGGCGCGCTGAGGCCAGCGGCCGGAGTTATTGGGTGGCTGCCGAGCGCAAGCGTTCCTTCCTGGCGATATTTCCTGAAGCCCGGCTGGAGACGGAACTGCCGGACGTGGACGCGTCCGCGCCTTCACGGGAGGATGGGCTGCTGGCTCTGGTGACGGGATGGATGATGCACTCCGGGCCGACGACGGCGAGCGAACTGGGCGAAACCCTGGGTCTGGCGGCGTCCGACATCGAGAAGACGCTGCTGCGCCTGGAGGCGGCGGGGACAGTCCTGCGGGGCAGTTTCACCGGCGCCCGGCCGGGGACGGCCGGGCCACACGAAATCGAATGGTGCGAACGGCGGCTGCTGGCGCGCATCCACCGGCTCACGCTGGGGAAGCTGCGCAAGGAAATCGAGCCGGTCACGGCGGCGCAGTTCATGTCCTGGTTGCTGCGCTGGCAGCATTTGGCGCCGGGGACGCAGCTTCGGGGCGAGCGCGGGGTGCTGGAGGCGCTGCGCCAGCTCCAAGGATTTGAAGTTCCGGCCAACGCCTGGGAGCCGCAGGTGCTGGCGCGGCGGGTGGCGGAATACGATGCCAAGGTGCTGGACCAGCTTTGCCTCACGGGGGCGGTGGGCTGGGGCCGGTTGTCGCCTCATCCTGCGACCCTGGAAGACTCGGCGGGCTCGCGCCGCCGCGTGGTTCCCACCAGTGTTGCCCTCATCACTTTCTTCGTGCGCGAGGAGGCCGACTGGATGCTGCCCCAGCGCCGGGCCAATCCGCCCCAGGGGACGCCCCCGGGAACGGAAGACCTGCGCGGGCTGAGCCACGGAGCGCGCGCGGTGCTCGAGTTCCTGGGGCAGCGTGGGGCGTCGTTCTTTGCCGACATTGTGCGCGGCACGGAGAAGCTCAAGGCGGAAGTGGAGACCTCGCTTTGGGAACTGGTGGCCGGAGGCCTGGTAACCGCCGACGGTTTCGACAACCTGCGCGCGCTGATTGATCCCAAGCGGCGCGGAGGCCAGGGTGGCGGCCGCGCCACCCGGCCGCGGCACAGCACCGGGCGCTGGGCGTTGCTCTACGGTGGGCTCTACAGTGGGCTCTACGGGGGGCGTTCCGGGGGGCTCGATGCCGCGGATGGCGCCGGGGCCGGCCGGGTGCGCGCCGTGGAAGCCACCTGCCGCATGTTGCTGGCTCGCTACGGCGTGGTGTTTCGCGACCTGCTGGCACGCGAGGCGGTGGTACCCACCTGGCGCGAGCTGCTCCTCGCCTTCCGACGTCTTGAAGACCGGGGAGAAGTGCGCGGCGGACGTTTTGTCTCCGGCTTCGTGGGCGAGCAGTTTGCTTTGCCCATGGCGGTGGAGTCGTTGCGCGCGCAGCGCCGGCTGCCGCCCGCAGGCGAGACGGTGACCCTCTCGGCTGCCGATCCGCTGAACCTGGCGGGCATCCTACTGCCCGGCGAGCGCGTCCCAGCCCTATCCGGGAGAACCGTGACCCTGAGGGACGGTGTGCCGCTGGCCGAAGAATCGGCTGGCGAGCCGGTTGACGCCCGTAGCCGGGCGGGCGATTAGAAGAAGCCTTCGGCGATCAGCAATCAGTTGTCAGCAAGGAAGCGCATAACGGCACGCCCATCCAGATCAATCC
>CAZXVY010000012.1:833-2243 GCA_964644115.1 uncultured Terriglobales bacterium | reverse complement strand
GATCAGCCGTCAGCGTTTATCCGTCAAGCAAGGAAGCGCATGAGAACTGCAGCGCGAAAGCTCGTAGCCTAAGGCGATGGATCGAGGAGCTTACTGGCAGACTTCGCCGGCCGGCCGATAGTACGCGTTCTGAGCGCTGGCCTGGCTCATGAGTTTGCCCGGTTCCAGCTTTTCGTACTCCGCGCTGCCCGGGCAGTAGTACTGGCCGGTGCGGGAATACACCCAGACCCGAGCGTCGGGGTCGGCTACGGGCTTCAAGGCCACCGCTTCTTTCGCGGGGAACCAGGCGGCGTAGAGCAGCCCTAGCACCAGTACCCCCAGCAGCGCAAAAAACGGGGCCGCCGCCTCTGCCGCGCGGTAAGGCGACACGGAAGGCGCCACCACTTCAGCCTGCGACTTGTTTCCCGCACCCTCGGGCATGGCCACCAGCTTGCTGGTGATGTTGCCGGCGGGTTGGCCGGCCGTTTCCTTTTGCGAAGCTTGGGTGGCGCCTGGGGCCAGCTTGGGGGTCTTGGGAACCTTGGCGTACTGGGTAATGCGCGCCCCTACGCCGGACTTGCCGCCCAAAGGCTCCTCCAAGCGCACCACCTGGCCTTTGCAGTGGAAGACGCTGGTGGTGTCACCCACGATCTCCTGGGGCAGGGCCAGCGTGTATTCGATTTTGGCGCCCTCCGGGATCCTGGCATCGAGATAGAGGAAAACGCCGCGCTCGCTGATGTCGCGCACCAGGGCCAGCACCGTGCCGCCGACATCGCCCTTGGACCAGCGCACCGACACCGGCATACGCACCATGTGGCGGCGCAGCCGTCGCTGTTCCAACTCGGTGTTGACCATGATGGCTTCCGCCCGCCACCTCTGCAGGTTGGGAAGCGAAACTTGAATGGTTCCCTGTAGCGCT
This sequence comes from uncultured Terriglobales bacterium, assembly GCA_964644115.1. GTDB lineage: Bacteria > Acidobacteriota > Terriglobia > Terriglobales > Acidobacteriaceae > CAZXVY01. The sequence continues at coordinate 1,345 of CAZXVY010000012.1, read as the reverse complement.
GCCATAAGTTCACCCCGGATTCCGGTATCGAATCCCGGACACGAGTATGGGGCGGATTCGCAAGCTTGAACAGATAACCCCCGTAATGACAGTAAGTTACGTTGGTAAGGCGCGCAATTGGCTGAAATTGCGGGACTTAGCCAGGCCCGAACCAAGCCGGCTAGCGTCTCTCTGCCCGGCCTTGGGGAAGCGGCCCGGTGTTGACAAACCCTGGGCCATGGCCTAGAGTGCGCGGCCCGGAGGAAAAACAATGCGTCGAGTAACCTGGTTGGGCCTGTTGCTGATGGTGGTTTTGGCGGTAGGAGGAGCGCAATCGCAGTCGTCGTCGGCGGCGGACGAAGTCATCGCCGCCACCAAAGCGCAGTGGACGGCGGAGATGCGCAAAGACATCGAGGGGTCGCAGAAGATGGTGGCCGACGATTACACCGAGTTCAACGACGAGTATCCCACCCGCATAGACGGGAAGAAGCTGAACCGCAAGCTGGCGGAGGCCAACCTGGGATCGCCCGGCC
>CAZXVY010000012.1:0-726 GCA_964644115.1 uncultured Terriglobales bacterium | reverse complement strand
ATCGGGGTAGCTTCCGACAAGGACGGCAAGACCGAAGCCACGCGCGCCAAATCCACCCGTGTCTACGTGAAGAAGGACGGGCAGTGGTGGCTGGTGCACGCGAACTTCGCGCCGGCAAGATAAAGACCTTTTTCAACGCCCCGACTGAGCCGGGGCAGGCGCCGCCCGCAGAGAGCGCAGAGGAAGGGATGGGTGTTTGTGGGGGTAGGACCCTCGCGCCCGCGAGGTAAAAAGCTTTCAACGCAGAGAACGCTGACGGGATTGGTGTTTTCAGGCTACGCCTGGGATTGTTTCATGTGGCGGACGGACGAGGTGATGAGCTGCTTCAATACGTCGAGATCAAGGTCGGCCAGTTTCCGAACGTAGAGGCAACTGCTGCCCGTCTTGTGCTTGCCCAGCTTGCGCATGAGCTGTTCATGCCGCCCGAATCCGCCCATGATGTAAAGAGTGAGAGCCTGCTTGCGGGGTGAGAAGCCGGCCAGGAACCAGTCGCCTTCGCGTCCGCTCGCGCCCTTGTAGTGATAGCTGCCGAAGCCCACGATGGACGGGCCCCACATTTTGGGCGCGGCTCCGGTAGCTTGTTTCATCATCCGCGCCACGGTCAGGCAATCCTCGCGTTTTTGCTTATCGGCGATGGAATTCAGGAAAGCCTTCACGCTTGCCTGGTTGGGCTTGGTCTTGAGTTCGGCCATAGTGGTAGTCCAGCTGATTGCTAAAGACTGAAGC
>CAZXVY010000011.1:3216-21450 GCA_964644115.1 uncultured Terriglobales bacterium | reverse complement strand
ACCAGGCGCGCACCATCCGCATCCCGGTGCACATGATCGAGACCATCAACAAGCTCATCCGCACCTCGCGGCAACTGGTGCAGGAGCTGGGACGCGAGCCTACGTCGGAAGAAATTGCCAAGCGCATGGACATCCCCGTGGCCAAGGTGCGCAAGGTGCTGAAGATTGCCCAGGAACCCATCTCGCTGGAAACACCCATCGGCGAGGAGGAAGACTCACACCTTGGCGACTTCATCGAGGACCGCGGCGTGGTGTCGCCCGCCGAGGCCGTCATCAATGTCAACCTGAAGGAGCAGACTGCGCACGTACTGCGCACGCTCACGCCCCGCGAGGAGCGCGTGATCAAGATGCGTTTCGGCCTGGAGGACGGCAGCGAGCACACTCTGGAAGAAGTGGGCCAGTCGTTCGCCGTCACCCGCGAGCGCATCCGGCAGATCGAAGCCAAGGCCCTGCGCAAGCTGCGTCATCCCTCGCGCTCGCGCAAGCTGAAGGCGTTCCTGGACGGAGTCACCGAATGATGGAGTAGCTCGGCCGCCCTCGGCCGGCTGTTTTTCCTTCTGCATCCACAACTTTTCCCGAACTCCACAGCTTCTGCACAGCCGCGGCGCGTTTTGGCATTGCGTACCTTCGGCCCATCCTTCACATTGCATGCAACGACAGAGTGTGATGATTCCGAGGCGCACGCCGAACCTCTGCGCGGCGGCGCCGCTGGCCCGCGGGTTGTCCGCCACAGGCGGACCGCACGGCCCGGAACACGCACCCACGGGTCCGGCCTGCGCGGCTGGCGCAGGCCGGACGTTGTTTTTCCCGGGTTTTCCCGGGGGTGAGTGGGAAGCTTTGTGGATACCCGGCAGGGCTTCGTGTTTTATTCGCCTCAGCCGCAATTTGATGGCATAATCAGCCTAGGCGCGGGCCAAGGGTTCGCGTGCGCCTGCCGTTCACGATGACCGGAGGCGAGGCGGAGTGAAACGCAGCGCGGGAATTTGGCGACCACGGAATCCACTTTCGATCGCGGTCTGCCGGCGAGTGTAGACGCCGAGCGCTCGGTGCTGGGCGCCATTCTTCTGGACAACGCGGCCTACCACCAGGCGGCCGAATTTCTTCTCGCCGAGCATTTTTTCCTTGATTCGCACCGCCGCATCTTCACCCGAATGATGGGCCTGGCGGAAGCCGGCCAGCCCATAGATCTGGTCACGCTCAGCGAGGAACTGATCCGCCGGCGCGAATTGGAAGCGGTGGGCGGGGCGACGTACCTCGCCGGCCTGACGGAAGGCCTGCCGCGGCGCGAGAACATCGAGTCCTACGCGCGCATCGTCAAGGACAAGTCGCTGCTGCGCAGCCTGATCCACGCCTCCAACAACGCCATCGCGCGCGCCCTGGATCAGTCGGAGACTGCGGAGGAGGTCCTGGACGGAGCCGAGACGGCCATTTTCCAGCTCACCGACCAGAGCATCAGCCGCGGCTTCCTGGACGTGAACCAGATCGTGCGCGAGTCCTTCGGCTCGATCGAGGCCCTGTACGAGCGCGGCCAGCGCATCACCGGCCTGGAAACCCACTACGAGGATTTTGACAACCTCACCAGCGGCCTACAGCCTTCCGACCTGGTCATCATCGCCGGACGGCCTTCGATGGGAAAAACCGCGTTCGCGCTCAACATCGCGGAGAACGCTGCCATCCGCGACCGCAAAGTGGTGGGCGTGTTTTCGCTGGAAATGTCGCGCGAGGCCCTGTTGCTGCGCCTGCTCTGCTCGCAAGCGCGGGTGGACTCCCACAAGTTGCGCACCGGCTTCTTAGGACGCGACGATTTCGGCAAGCTGGTGGCCGGACTGAGCGAACTGGCCGAAGCTCCTCTCTTCATTGACGACACGCCCGGCATCTCCCTGCACGAGATGCGCGCTAAAACCCGCCGCCTGCAACAGACGCAGGGAAAGCTCGACCTGGTGATCGTGGACTATCTGCAGCTCATGGCTGCTTCCGCGGGGGCACGCCGCTATGAGAACCGCACGCAGGAAGTCTCCGCCATTTCCCGCGGGCTGAAGTTTCTGGCCAAAGAACTACGCGCACCGGTCGTCGCGCTCTCGCAGCTCAGTCGCGCCCCGGAAAGCCGCGGCGGCGACCATCGTCCCCAGCTCTCCGACCTGCGCGAATCGGGCTCCATCGAGCAGGACGCGGACTTGGTGGCCTTCCTCTTCCGCGAAGAAGTCTACAAGCCCGACGACCCTGACCTCGACGGGGTGGCGGAACTCATCATCGCCAAACAGCGCAACGGGCCGACCGGGAAGGTGAATCTGGCGTTCCTGAAGCGCTCGACGAGATTCGAATCCAGGGCCGACAGCCAGTAAACTGAGTTCCCATGGATCTACGTCCCACCTGGGTTGAAGTGTCGCTCGGCGCGCTGCGGCACAACTTCCGCACCATTCAGGCGCACGTGGCTCCGCAAGCCACGGTGTGCGCGGTGGTGAAGGCGGACGCCTACGGTCACGGCGCGGTGGAGTGTGCGAGAACCCTGGAGGCCGAGGGCGCCAAGTGGTTTGGCGTGACTTCAACCGGAGAAGGCGTGGCGCTGCGTGAAGGCGGCGTCCGCGGCCACGTCCTGCTGATGACCGGCTTCTGGCGGGGTGAGGAAGAAGCCGTGGTGCGCCACGAACTCACGCCCGCGGTTTGGGACGCAAGCCACATCCGATCGCTGGAGGACGCCGCCCAGAAGATGGGTGCGTCCGAGCCGGTGCCGGTTCATCTCAAGGTGGACACGGGCATGGCGCGGCTGGGCATCAACCCGGCCGACCTGGCGTCGTTTGCGAAGCTTCTCAGCTCAGCCGGGCACATCTCGCTGGAGGGCGTTTTCACGCACCTGGCATCTTCGGAGATTGTGGATGCGCCCGACGTGGATGCGCAGATCAAGCGCTTCGACCAGGCGCTCGCCACGCTGCGCGGATGCGGACTTTCACCCGCGCTTGTGCACATGGCCAACAGCGCCGCCATTGCCACCCGCCCGCAGACGTGGAGGAGTCTGGTCCGCCCAGGGATTTCCCTTTACGGCTACTACCTGCCGTTCACGTCCGTGAGCGGGCGCGCTCCCGAAACCGCCCTAGATCTTCCCGTGAAGCCGGTGCTGAGCTGGAAGACGCGGATCCTGTCGCTGCGCGAGGTGGGCGCGGGCCAGCCTCTGGGCTACAACGGCGCTTACGTCACCCCGTCGAGGGCGCGCATCGCGGCGCTGCCGGTGGGTTACGCCGACGGCTTGTCGCGCCATTTGTCTTCCAAGGGGCGAGTGATTATTCGCGGCGAGTACGCCGCCATGGTGGGCAACATTTCCATGGACCTGACCCTGATTGACGTAAGCGGAATCCCCGGCGTTGAGGTGGGCGACGAGGCCATCCTGATCGGAACGCAGGGCGAACGCTCGATTACAGCCTGGGAGCAAGCCCGCCTGGCGCTGACCATCCCGTACGAAGTCCTGACGGGGCTCTCCAAACGGCTGCCGCGCCACTATGTGGAGTAGGCTCAGCAGGTTCCGCAGGAAGCATTGTTTTCGCAAACCGACCCAGAGTAGGATAGCGCCCATCTTGAGGCCGCCCAGCCAAGGCTGTGGCTGTGCGTCGGCCCATGGCATCGCCGCTGCGAAAGCCCGTGCCCTTCGACACTTCGGGAGACCTTACGGGAACCACCATCGGCCGCTTCGCCATCCGCGAGCGGTTGGGAGCCGGGGGCATGGGGGAAGTGTATCGCGCCGACGACACCACCCTGAAGCGCCCGGTGGCGGTCAAGCGTCTCTCCCAGCGCCTGCGCGAAGATCAACGCTATCACCGCCGCTTCCTGCATGAGGCGGAGCGGGCTTCTGCGCTGAACTCTCCGCACATTGCCGGCATTTACGACGTGCTGGATCAAAGCGGCCAGCTTTTCCTGGTGATGGAGTACGTGGAAGGCGGTAACCTGCGCCATCGCATGCAGCAGACGGTTTCGTTGAGTGAGTTCCTGAAGATTGCCCTGCAATGCGCCGAAGCTCTGGTTGCCGCGCACGAGAAGGGCATCGTGCATCGCGACCTTAAGCCGGAAAACATCATGCTTACTCCCGCCGGGGAGGTAAAGGTTCTCGACTTCGGGCTGGCCAAGCGGCTGGTGCTCTCGGAGGAAACCCTGCTGAGCTCCAACCTGGAAAGCCAGTCGGGAGGCCTGGCAGGCACACCCGGCTACATGGCGCCGGAAATGCTGCTGGAATCCGAGCCCGACGGGCGCGCCGACATCTTTTCGCTGGGCATCGTGTTTCACGAGATGCTCTACGGTCGGCATCCTTTCCTGGCCCGCAAGCTGGTAGTCACACCGCGAGGGATTGCGCACGAAGTTCCCTCGCCGGCGGAAGCCGGAAAGAATGTTCCTGCGCCGCTGCACGAACTGGTGAACCGTATGCTGGCCAAAGACCCGGCCGACCGCGTGGCCAGCGCCCGCGATGTCCTCAACGGGTTGCGAAGCATCTGGCAGCAGATCACGCATGCGCACCTGACTCCCTCGGAACTGCTGCCGGCGGTGAGCGCGCCGGCGCGGTCTGGCTCTTGGGCGCGGCCTGCGGCCTGGGCGGCGGTGGCGGTTCTTCTGGTGGCCGGGGGGATTGCCCTCTGGCGGACGCAGCAGACCGTGGCGCCTGCGGAGCGCATCCGTGTGGCCGTCCTTCCTTTCAGCAATCAGACCGGGGATCCCTCCCTCGACCGGGTGCGCATGACCCTGACCCAGATGCTGGTGCTCGACCTGACCGGTTCGCCCAACGTGCAGGTCTTTCCCTATGAACGCCTGCTGGAAATCACCCAGGGGCTGGAGGCGGCGGGGAAGGACCTGACGCGCCCGGAGGCCATCAAGACCGTGGCCGATTACGGGAACTCCCGTTTCGTGGTGGTTCCGCAAATTTTCACCATGGGGAACACGGTGCGCATCTCCGCCGAATTCCGCGACGCCCAGACCGGTGAGGCGGTGGGCAGCGCCAAGACCGAGCGTATCCGGTCCGGCACGCAGGAGGAAACTCTCTACTCCATGCTCGACGAACTCTCCAGGGGCATTGAGGAGCATTTCCGGCGAGCCGGGCGGGGCGAGCAACACCGGCCTCGGCCCTCCGGGAGCCGGCCGCAGACCGTGGACGCGGCCTTCGACTACACCGAGGGCAAGAACGCGCTGGCGCGGGGAAACTACGCGCAGGCGCTCAAGTCGTTTCAGCAGGTGGTGGATCGCGACCCGAACTTTGCCCTGGCTTACGCGCGCATGGGCCAGATCTACGGGGTGCTGGGCTACGATGAGCGCGCCCGCGAGCTGGCGGAAAAGGCTGGAGGTCTGATCCGCCCGGACACGCCCCTGGTGGATGCTTACTTCATCCAGGCCAACCTGGCGGAGCGGAATTACGACTACGCTGCGGCGGAGCAGAGCTACCTGCAACTGAAACGGCTGTTTCCCGATGATCCCGAGCCCTACACCGGCCTGGCGGCGGTGGAGGAGCGGCGCGGGCAGTATCAGAAGGCGATAGCCCACTATCAGAACGCGCTGCTGCACGACGCCAACTACATCGTGGTGCACCAGGCGCTGGGACTCGCGTATGCGCGGACTTCCGATTACCCGCGAGCTATTTCTCATGGAGAGAAAGCCCTGGGCCTCTATCAGGGGCTGGGCAATCGCCAGGGCGAAGCTTCGGCCACCGCCGACCTGGCCGAGATCCACCGCCTGCGAGAGAGTTACCGGGAAGCGCGCGAGTACGCGCAGAAAGCACTCGACCTGGCACGGGAGACGGGCAGCGAGTTTACCGTCCTGCGCACCCGCAAGCTGCTGGGCGACATCGCGTTCTCCGAAGGCAAGCAGGCGGAGGCGCGCAACCAGTACCAGCAGGTGGTGGCGGCCAGCGGCGAACTGCGCAATAACCGGTGGATGGTAACCGTGCTGATGAACTTGGGAGTAACCTATCATCGCGAAGGCGATCTGACCCGGGCGGTGGAGTACTACGAGCGCAGCGTGGCCGCGAAGTGGTCGGCGCAACGCGAACGCGCCGAGGCCATGACCAATCTGGCAGCCATCTATGTGGAGTACGGGCCGGACGCCAAGCGCGGCGCCCAGCTCGCCCAGGAGGCCCTGCAGGTGTTTCAGTCTATGGGCCTTTCGGGCTGGGAAGCCCGGAACCATATGACGGCCGGTCTCTTCGCCATGAACAGTGGGGAGTTTGACCAGGCTGCCGGCCACTTTCAAAACGCGCTGAAGCTGTTCCAGGCGGTGGAGTACAAGTCGGGCATGGCGTTGGTGAACTACAACCTGGGGCGCTCGTACTTCTTCCAAAACCGGTATCAGCAGGCCTTGGACTCCCTGACTTCAGCCGCCGCGCAGTACCAGGAAGCGCAGGATCCGTTCGGCGTGGTATTGTGCCGGATCCTGCTGGGCTGGGCGTACGCTCGCGTCGGGGAAACCGCCCAGGCCCGCACGCTCTTGGAGCAGAACCTGAAGGAAGCGCAGTCGAACAAGTACGGGGAGTTGCTCCCGGATGCCTATCTGGCGCTGGGTGAACTGTATCGAGAAGCAGGGGAGCCATCGCGGGCGCGCGAAAGTTTTCAGCAGGGCGTTGCTCTAGGCAGGGAGCCCAGCGTTTCCGAATCCAGCATCGAGGCGCGGTCCGGCTTGGGGCGGCTAGAGGCCGAAGAAGGCAGCCTGGAGCGGGCGCTGGTCAACGGCCAGGCTGCGCTGGCTCGTGCCCGCCGCCTGGAGCATCGCCATACGGTGGCGCGCGCGGCCGTGAACCTGGCGGAGATCCACCTGCGCCGCAAGGAGTACCAGCGGGCGGTGGATGTTCTCGAGGGTCTCACCGGCGCCGGCGAGCTGGGCCTGGAGTTGCAAGCGCAAGCCGACTTCCTGAGGGGCCGGGCGCTGGAGGGTCTGGGCAGGGTGGGGGAAGCCCGAGCGGCGCAGGAGAAGGCGCTGGAGGCGATCCGCAAATTGCAGCAGTCTTTTGCGCCCGGGTACCGCGCCGGCTTTGCCGCCCGGCGAGACATTAGAATGCTGCTGCCTTCATCCTGAATCTTCTATACTTTCCGCCTTCGCCCTCATGGCGAAGGGTCGGCATAATCAGGGAAACAGCACCCAGGGAGACAGAATTCGAAAGACACAAGGAGGAACTATCATGCCCGGAAGCGGAAGCATTGGAGGAGGCAGGAGCGCCGAGATCAAGTTCTTGATCAAAGAGTTGAAAGGGGATCCCGACGACAAGGCCAAGCAGGACTGGAAGGGGACCGATTCCCATGTGGTGTCGGGAAACCAAACGTGCAAGATCACAGTCACCTTTAGCAAGGTACCCACCCCGGTGGGCAGCGACGGGAAGAAATTCAGAGTTGACCTGGAGGATGGCAAGTGCGTGGATATCGATTGGTAGACCGCCGAACCAACGCTGGCCCCACTTCGTCGGGGGATGCTCTCGATCCATGAGGGGGCGCTCCCGGTTTTCTGACGCAGCTGAAGAGCTGGCGTTTCGCCGGTAAGCCCGTTATCCCGTCGACCGTGGTTTTTGTTACAGTGCATGGCGGGTCATGCTCCGCCTTTACCACGACTGGATTAATGCCTGGGAGGACCGCCTCTCTTCGCGCGACACCAATCGCGTGGTGCGGCCCCTCGACTGGGGTGTGGAGTGGACGCGCCATTGGCCCGGCGTAAACGGGAACGTTCCCGGGACTGACTCCGGCGCGGCCGAGGCCTTTCTTCACGAGCGGAATCGCATCGCGCTCGCGGAGAGCGACCGCTTCTTCGCCTACACGACTCCACAGGACTTCCGGCTGGAGCGCCGCGTCCCCGAGCTTCATGCCACGGGAAACGGCCAGCCGCTTCCCCGCGGAGGGCGGCAGCGCGAGGCCGGCTTCCTGCGCTTCACGTCGCCCGTGCGCACACCTTTCGCCGAGAACAATCTGGTGAATGCACGCTGGTTTCCGGCGCGCGGGCGGCGCGCGGTGGTGATCCTGCCGCAGTGGAATTCCGACGCCGAAAGCCACAACGGCCTGGGCCGCATCTTCAACATGTTGGGCATCGCCTCGCTACGGCTGAGCATGCCGTATCACGACGTGCGCCGGCCGCCCGAAACCGAGCGCGCCGACTACGCCGTCTCCGCCAACGTTGGCCGCACGCTCGATGCCTCCCGCCAGGCGGTGATTGACGTCCGCTGCTGCCTGGATTGGCTGGAAAGCCAGGGCTACACAGAGCTGGGCATCGTGGGCACCAGCCTGGGTTCCTGTTACGCCTTCCTGGCCAGCGCGCATGACCCGCGGCTGCGGGTCAACGTCTACAACCACGCCTCCACGTATTTTGCCGACGTCGTGTGGACCGGTCAGACCACGCGCCACATCCGCGCCGCCGTCGAGTCTGCCATTGATCTCGACCGCCTGCGCCGCGCCTGGCTGGCCATCAGCCCCATGTCGTTCTTCGACCAGATTGCGCGCTTTCCCAAGAAGTCGCTCATCGTCTACGCCACCTGCGACCTTACCTTCCGCCCCGAGCTGACGCACCAGATCATTGCCGAGTTCAGACGCCGCCGCCTTCCTCTCGAAGTTGCTTCCATTCACTGCGGGCACTACACCATCGGCCAGGCTCCGTTTAAGTATCTGGACGCGCTGTTCATGGCGCGCTTTTTAGAGTCGGCGTTCTAGGGGATGGGTTAGCGCGGTTGCACACTCTGGGAGTTTGTCATCCCGAGCGGCGCCCGTTACGCGGGCGGAGTCGAGAGACATTGGCCTTGTTTGTAGGGACCAGACGGGCAATTCGGTCATCAGGCGAGACGCGGTTCGCCGCGGACCAGGGGAGTATAGAGATCCTTCGCTTCGCTCAGGATGACCACCGCGGTCTCAGGCGCCCGCGAAAGCGCGGTCACTTATTTTTCCAGACGGGCTTGCGCTTCTCCACTACCGCGCGCAGACCTTCCTGGACGTCTTCCAGGGCCATGAGCTGGTTCAGGTAGATGTCGTGCGACTTCTTCATGGCTTCGGCCAGGGGGAGTCCCATGGAGCTGCCGATGACCTTCTTGGTCATTTCCAGCACCGGGGCGCTGAACTCGCCTATGCGGTTCAGAATGTCGTCCACGGTCTGCTTTAACTGCTCTTCCGGAACCAGGCGGTTGACAAAGCCGATGCGCGCCGCCTCTTCGGCGGTAAGAGCTTCGCCGGTGAGGATGAGCTCGTAGGTTTTCTTGGGACCGATGAGCTGGGGCAGCATGACCGCGGCAAACGGCGGGAAGACGCCCAGCTTCACTTCCGGCTGGGCAAAGCGGGCCTTGGGCGTGGCAATGACCATGTCGCCGAAGGCGACCAGTTCGGAACCGGCGCCGATGGCGGGCCCGTTCACCACCACGATCAGCGGCTTGGAAATCTCGCCGATGGCGGTGAAGACGCGATTGAAGGCGTCGAGCGTCTGGAAGACCCGGTCGGCCTTCGAGTCTTCCAGGCCGATGCCGGCCGAGAACGGCTTCTGCGAAGAATCCAGCAGGATGGCCTTCACGTCGCCGCGTCCGTTCAGGCTCTCAATGGCTTCGGCCATCTCCGTCATCATGGGCACGGTGAGGACGTTGTGCGGCGCATGGTTCATGGTGATGCGCGCCGTTTCACGGGAGACCTCGAACAGAATGAATTTGAACTGCTGGGCGGTTGCGGCGCCGGCGGCGGCCATGTTTCCACCTCGCGAAGATTAGAATCCGACGCGTGATTATGCGCCGGGAACAGGCGCCGGGGCAAGCGAAGGGGTGAGCGCCGTTCCGGGCGAGCAGGCCGGCCGCCGAGGCGGTAGAATTAGCGCATGAAGGTTTCCATCGGCGCCGACCACGCCGGCTTCGAGCTCAAGGAAAAGATTCGCAAGCTGCTCGCGGATCAGGGCGTGGAGGTCTCGGACGAAGGCACGCACTCGGCCGAATCGGTGGACTACCCCGACTACGCCCGCAAGGTGGCCGAAGCGGTGGTGGAGAACGGCTCCCGGCGCGGCGTCCTGGTGTGCGGCAGCGGCATCGGCATGGCCATGGCCGCGAACAAGGTGCGCGGCATTCGCGCCGCCCACGTCACCTCCGAGCAGGAAGCGCGGCTGAGCCGCGAACACAACGATGCCAACGTGCTCACGCTGGGTGCGCGCACCCTGGACGAAGCCGCGGCGTGGCGCATCGTGCAGACCTTCCTGAATACAGAGTTTGAAGGCGGACGCCACCAGCGCCGCGTGGAAAAAATCGCCGCCCTCGAAGGCGGGGGAACCGGAAAACCGCGATGAACGACACGTACTGGATGTCCCGCCCGCTCTCCGACTCCGACCCCGACGTAGCCGCGGCCATTGACGCCGAAGCACGCCGCCAGCACGAAGGCCTGGAGCTGATCGCCTCGGAGAATTTCGTGAGCGAGGCGGTGCTCGCGGCCATGGGTTCGGTATTTACCAACAAGTACGCCGAGGGCTATCCCGGCAAGCGCTACTACGGCGGCTGCGAGTTCGCGGACGTGGTGGAGAACCTGGCGCGCGACCGCGCCAAGCAGCTCTTTGGCGCGGAATACGCCAACGTGCAGCCGCACGCCGGCTCGCAGGCCAACATGGCAGCGTATGCGGCGATCCTGCAGCCCGGCGACACCATCCTGGGACTGAACCTCGCGCACGGCGGACACCTCACGCACGGCCATCCTCTGAACTTTTCCGGCAAGACCTACCGCATCGTGCCCTACGGAGTGTCCAAGGACACCGAGACCATTGACTACGACGAGCTGGAGCAGCTGGCCGTGCGCGAGCATCCCAAGCTGATCATCGGCGGGGGCAGCGCGTATCCGCGCATCCTTGACTTCGAGCGCATGCGCCGCATCGCCGACAAGGCAGGCGCGCTCTACCTGGTGGACATGGCGCACTTCGCCGGACTGGTGGCGGGCGGCGTGCACCCTTCCCCGGTGCCGTACGCCCACATCGTCACCTCCACGACGCACAAGACGCTGCGCGGGCCGCGCTCGGGCATGATCCTCTCCAAGGCGGAATTCGGCGCTGCCATCGATAAGGTTGTCTTCCCCGGCATGCAGGGCGGGCCGCTGGTGCACATGGTGGCCGCCAAGGCAGTGTGTTTCCACGAAGCCATGGAGCCCGGCTTCCGCGATTACGCGCGCCAGATCGTGTCCAACGCCAAAGTCCTGGCTGAGACCCTGGCCGCGGAAGGCTTGCGCATCATCTCCGGCGGCACCGACACGCACTTGATGCTGGTGGACGTTTTCGCCAAGGGCATGCTGGGCAGCGAGGCCGAGAAGGCGCTGGGCGAGGCCGGCATCACCGTCAACAAGAACGCCATCCCCTTCGACACCAACCCGCCGCTTAAGCCGTCGGGCATCCGCATCGGAACGCCCGCGCTCACCACCCGCGGCATGAAGGAAGACGAAATGCGGCGCATCGGCCGCTGGATTGCCGAAGCGCTCTACCGCCGCGCCGACGCCGAGACGCTCCGCCGCATCCGCCGCCAGGTGTTGGGACTCGCCGAAGCCTTTCCGCTCTACGCCGAGCGGCGAAAACGGGCTGCGGTCCCGGCTGCAGACTAGGCAGCTTCGCCGCAGCGTGTTCTTCTTCCTGCCCACCTCAGCTACGATGTAACCGGCAACTGACCACTTGGCAACGGAATGAAGATCGCCTTCGACATCCGGCGCGTGCGCAGTTTCGGCATCGGCACCTACATCCGCAACGTAGTGCGGACGCTGGCGCGCCTCGACCGCGGGCACCGCTACGTGCTGATTGGCAGCGCGGAGAGCTTCCAGGAGATGGGCCCGCTGCCGCAGAACTTCGAGCTGGAGTCGTTTCCGCACCCGGAGAGTTCGGCGCGCAACGTCTTCGAGTTCCAGCAGATCGTCAGCCGCTACCGCTGCGACTTGGTGCACGTCCCGCACCTGTTCTGGCGACCTCGTTACATGTCGTGCCCGTATGTGCTTACCGTGCACGACCTGCTGACCTTCCTGCAGCCACGCCAGGAAGGCTCGCCGCTGCGGCGCATGGTGCAGGACTACCTGACGCGCCGGGCGCTGCACCATGCGGCGCGCATCTGTGCGGTTTCTGATTTCACCAAGCACGACGTCATGCGTGTGTTCGGCGTTCCCGAGTCGAGCATCGAGGTGACTTACAACGCCATTGACGAGCGCTTCCGGCAGGGCCACGCCACCGACGCCGACCGCCAGTTCATCGCCGAGCGCTACCAGGTGAACTATCCGTTCCTGCTGTACGCCGGCAACATCAAGCCGCACAAGAACATTGTGCGCATCATCGAAGCCTTCTCGGCGCTCAAGACCGAGCTCAAGAAGGACGGCGAGTTCGCCGACCTGCGGCTGATCATCATCGGCGACGAGCTTTCGCAGCATCCCGACCTGCGCCGCACCGTGATCAAGAGCGGGGTGCAGAACGACGTGCGCTTCCTGGGCTTCGTGCCCACCGAGGTGCTGCGCATCTTCTACGACACGGCCAAGATCTTCGTCTTCCCGTCGCTCTACGAAGGCTTCGGGCTGCCGCCGCTGGAGGCCATGGCCCACGGCACCCCAGTAGTGTGTTCCAACGTTTCTTCGCTGCCGGAAGTGGTGGGCAACGCCGCCGTGCTGGTGAACCCGGAAAACGTCTTCGAGATCATGCGCGCGCTGCACCGCGTGCTGCTCGACCAGCCGCTACGCGAGCGGTTGAAGCAGCGCAGCTACGAGCAGGCCGCGCGCTTTTCCTGGGAGGCATCGGTGAGCCGCCTGGTGGAGATTTATGAAGAGGTGGGACGGCAGCGAAAAACAGGAGCTACCCACTAGCGGCTGACAAGCCCGCCGGGAGGGGGCACCCTCAGTATTCTGCTCGACTATACTTCCCACTGGATCATGACGGGTGGCTGGCCCCCTCGCCTCAACCGAGATGATGTGTCCTGGCAGGGCGAGGGCAATCCAACTTTAGCTGGGGGGCAAATGTGGAAGGCCCTTATAGATAAGAGCCGACTGACCGATTGGGTCGTCGCGAGTGCCACTCTCGTAATTGCCGTAGTCGCGATATTGCAATGGTTCATTTTGACTGGCCAACTCAAAGAAATGCGAAATGACAGAAGAGCTTTCATATCGCCAGATCTGATTCCATTTCAAATCGAAGAGGGAAAGCCAACACTGATACCGGTCGTAATTGAGAACATTGGAAAAACCCCAGCGCGTAACGTAACTGGCTACGTCCGACCCATGGAATTGGCGCAGGGAGAAGACCCAAGTTTCGATTACACCCATACCAAGCATACGTTTGGCATCGGTGCAATATTTCCTGGCCGCCGTTTTGAAATTCCATTCAGGTTGATTCAGAAACAGTTCGCTGGTTCCGAGCAAGCCTTCACAATGCCACTGACGCATGAGACCTATGAACGAATCGTCAGTGGCCAATCTTTTATTGTGATACACGGGAAAATTACATATGACGATGTTTACGGAGTTACCCATTGGGTCACTTTTTGTGCCATGGGCAGGCCAGACAACTACCTGAAATACAGTGGTGCCAAGCAGTGCGCCGAGTACACGAACATAGATAAGAACTAAGCGCGACCGGGCACCCATTTTCCCCTTCTGTGTCGAAGGAAGCACGAACGGGTGATTCCGGGGAATCCCGCCTGCCCTTCGCGGTTACGAGGAGATGGGGCAGCCTCAGGATTCTGCTCGACTATGATTCAGACTCGATCTGGCAGAGGCGGGGCCACCCGTCCCAGAAGGTGCAAAACATGAGCGAACTTCCTGAACCCAAAGAGTTCACCAGAAGCGACCTGCGGGTGGCGGCATATTCTGGCTTGTTTGATGGAGAAGGCTGTATTGGAATGTACAAAGCACACCACGCTCGAAGAGGCGGTCGGTGGCAGTATGCCATTACGTTACGCATCGGTATGACGCACAGGGATACCCTCGCACGACTGTGCGCGTGCTTTGGCGCTGGCACGGTGCGCTCTTACCGTTTGCGCGAGGGGCGCAAGCGGTCCTGGGTCTGGTTCTGCGGCGGTAGGGAGGATGTGATTCGCATCTTGCAGATGATTAGGCCGCACCTGGACGTTAAAACCCACGAGGCCAATCTCGCCTTGGATTACCTACTGCCGACGGCACTGACTGAGGCACAGCAGGAGCGGATTTATAGGGCAATGCGGATGGCGAAAGTCAAGAGCCGTAGGGTGGTCAGGAATCAGTGGGGCAGTTATGCGACGGCGAATTTCGCAGGCAGCTTCGACTGAGGGGTTGGTGGCCCACATTCTCCGTTTCCTCTTGACGGTACCCACATCTGCCAACTGCGGGCAGATGTGGGGCACCAGACCCCTCAGGATTCTGCTCAACTATACTTCCCACTGGATCGTGATGGATGAGTGGGCGACGCGCCTAAAGAGGCCTCCGAAAGGGATCGGAATGAGACTAGCCGCTTTGGTTCTTGTTGTTGTGTTGCAGGGATGCTCGGTGATTGACAGGCGGGAATCAAAAGAAGACTCACGGCCGGCCGTTGCGCAAGCACCCGAATTACCTGCGGCGTCCGTCGCTCTAAGACGGGTGGAAGGTGCTGACTATCACTGCAAAACTGTGCTGTACACCTCGATAGAACAGCCGATGGATGATGTCCATTCTGGCAACGCGGATGTCGCGCGAATCAAGACCAGCGCTGAAAGAGGTGTTGATGAGCTGACCATAAGGATCGTAAGTCCCAAGAAACTCCAGTTCTTGACTGGAGCATCCTTCAAGCATTCGCTGGAGCCAATGACCTTCGATATTCTTCAGTTCCGAGTGGGTTTCGTCACTGCTGTAGCCGTCGGTGAGGGCACGCTAGGGACCAACCTGAATACGGTGACGCTGAACGCTGAAACCGGACTACTAGTTTGGACAAAAACACGGCCATTCCTCCTCGCCCGCCGAACACCGGACACTCAGAGCTTCTATTTCTCATGCACCTAAAGAGGGGGTTAGTTTCGGCGAACGAGTCGAAAGGTGCGTGTGTGCGCGGAAACCTTGCAGGCTCCCTTTAGACCCTTCGCTTCCTTTTTAGGGGCGTCGATTGCCAATACGCTCTTTTCGCGGAAGTTGAAGATCAGCTGATTGGTGGAACAGATCGGCTCGCTGCTCTCGGCTACCACTCCGTTTTCATCCCAACGCAACACCTTGTAGTACTGGATGTGCAGATCAGGGTTGCCGCCAACCACGTTTGCTGTGGCTTCCATGCAGATGCTTCGCTCTCGGAAGCAATGGATTTCGACAACGTGCTTGAATGCCGGCGCGTCGCCACTACCTGATGTTGCTATCCATTTCCCTGACGTCACGACAGTTTCGGGTGACGCCTCGAAAAAGGGAAGCGCTTCTTGCGCAGATACGCTGGCTGCGAGGAGCAGCATGGTGACTCCTGCAAGTCTGGCTGTCATGAGGACTCCGGAAGGCGGATTCTAGGAACTCATTCTAGTGCAGGGCTGCGGTGCCCGTGCGGTATCCGCCAAGCTGCCCGTGAATTTTCAGTAGGCGGGAAGTCTGCCAGACCCCACCCTCGGGATTCTGCACAACCAATCTCCCCGCTCACGCAGACGAATGGTTGGGCCACCCGCCCGGCGGGATACGGGCTAGTTTGCATTGCTGTATATGGCGCTCTGGCCTTGGTAGGTAGTGCATGGATAGACGGTACTCATATCCTCACGAAGGGAGTAGCAAAACTTCGTTTCATGGGTGCCGCCGAAAATATCCTCATAGTGGATGAGACCGTAGTAACGAAAAATGCGCTGCTTGTTTCGCAATTGATCAACGAGATCAGCACTGACCGGCCCAACAGACTGGACTACAATTTTTTGTCCGTCTCCGGGGGAAATCGCTCCGAATTTAGGCCGAGCAGTTGGTCTTTCGGGATAGTTGAAAGTAGGCGTTTCGTCAATCCCTTGCACTGTGTTCGTGGCTTTCACCCAAACATTGAGCGCTGGTGTCCTTCCAGTGTTGGTGATGATGACCTCCGATACGCCAACCTCGCCAGCTACGATTCTGATGGAGGCGGTAAACTTTGGTCCGACCCATGCGCGTTGGTCCAATCGGGATTGCTCAACAGTAGCATCGACAGCTTTCCCTGTATTAATAGCCTGAGTTTTAGCGGCCTCCGCGAGAGCATGGGTATCAGCACTGCTTTTCTTCATTTCTTCCAGCGCGCTCTCGGCGGCTTTTGCGCTAATAAGGGCCGCATCAGCACTTTGTCTTGCGACCTTGGCCTGATAGGTGCTCACGCCTCCAGCAATGATGGCGGTCAGGACGAGCGCACCGGTGAAGCGAGCCATCCATTTGTTCAATCGAAGCTGTTCATCTTTGTACTCTTTGTCGCGTTTCCTTGCCTCTGCTTGCTCACGTTCTACTTGCTCAAGGCGATTGGGGAGAAGGATTGCATCGCCCTCACGGTGCATTTCTTCGCGGCGCTCGTCAATATCTTCCGCGCTCAAGTAGTTGCTTACCTCATGCCCAAAAGGGCCCATCGGATAGATACTGGAATCATGAACCCAATGTATAAGAAGGGCCACCAGCGCAACCCTCACGGCCCGTAAGTCTTCGCCAAGTGCGCGCCCAGTTCCTGCTCGAACTCGGCATAGCTAGAGCCGATGACGGAGCGCAGGGCCTGCTCCGGCGCGGCTCCGCCTCCGATGCGCTCCAGGATCGTCACCAGGTCCTGCATGCCGTAGCGCTGGCGGATGTACTCTGTGGCGGCCTGCGCCTGGGCGTAGGCCAGGCGGGCGCGCTCGACGGATAGGGTGGAAAACTGGCGCTCCAGAGCGCGCATGGGGATGTGCTTCTTCTGCGCGAACAGGGCGGCGATAGCGCGCATTCGTTCCAGCGAGCTTCCGCCCTCGACCATCTCGGCGACGCCTTCATGCAGCCAGCCGGGGGCGCGGCGCCCGCCCACTTCGAAGATGAAGCTGTGCGCCAGTTCGTGTATGAGGGTGCGCGAGAGTTCGGGAGTCATGGATTCGAGGCCTTCCACCGGGATGCGCAGCCGGCCGTCGTTGACGGCCCCTGCCCAGGAGGGCGCCTCGGTTACATCGAAGAACGTCTGGCGGGTGTAGAGCGTGACCACCACGGGATGGCGCGGGCTCTTGCCCAGTTCCCGTTCGAGCTGCTTGTAGTGGGCTTCCAGCGTCTCCAGGATTTCTGAGGTGAAACGCGGGGGCGTCTTGCTGCCCTGGAAGCGCAGGGAGAAATTCGTAGTCTCACGCTGACCGAAGGTGGCCTCGGCGGTGGACTCGCGGTCGGCCTTGGCCAACCACTGCTCCACGCTGGGGTTGGGCTCGAGCCGCAGCGATTCCTTCCAGTTGCGGATGGCGTCGTCGGTGCGGTCCAGCTTGTACTGGGTCATGGCCAGCAGGTTGAGGGCGTCCGGTTCGCGGGGCGCGAGCTTCACCAGACGCTCGGCCAGGGGAAGCGCCTCGCGGTGGCGCTCGGCCCGCATTAGCGTGGAAACCTGCCAGCTCAGGATGGCGGCGTTCTGCGGCAGGAAGGAGTGGGCGCGCCCGAAGTAGTCAATGGCCTGGTCGAGATTGCCGCGCTCGAACTCGAAGCGGCCGGCTTCGAAGTAGGCGTGGGCTGCGGTCGCGCCACCTTGCCGATCGGCGCGGGCCAGGTCTTTGGCGTCGGGACGAGTCAGGGATTCATCCGCCGGCGCGTTAGAGCGGGAGTCGGGGGAGCGGGAGTCGCGGGAACGTGAGTCGCGGGCACCCGAGCGTTGCCCGGAACCTGCTTCGCCGTCCTCGGCTTCGCCCTCGCCACCCTGGAAAGAGGAACCGTCCACTTCCACGCGCTCCACCCAGGAAGTGGGAATGGAAAACGTGGTGCCGTTCTGCTCGTACTTGATGGCGCCGCCCTCTTCGCGAACGTTCTGCGCTTCGATCTTGCTGCCCTTCTTGAGATAGATGGTGTCGGGAAAGCAAAGGGGTGCGGCGCACAGCGCCGCCAAGGTCAGAACGGCCTGACGGACCCTCATGAAACCCGATTCTCTCACGGAAAGGCGGCGACGGCAGTACAGAGAATGCCGTCTGTTTCAGGAGGGAAAACTTGAAGCCCTCCTCCCCGTTCACCGGGAAAGGAGGGCACAGTGGCCGGCGGGCCTGTAAGCCGAATTCTGTCCCCGGCCGAAGCCGGAGGACGGCCATTCCTCTAGGCCCGGCATTGCTGCCGGGCTCGAGCGACCTACCCGGAAGTTTGGCGGGCCGAGCCAGCCCGCGCCCGAGACTTGCGCCCCGGGACTCCTCCCCTATTTGGTCTTGCT
>CAZXVY010000011.1:0-3206 GCA_964644115.1 uncultured Terriglobales bacterium | reverse complement strand
CACAGGCGGTGCGCTCTTACCGCACCTTTTCACCCTTACCCCGTCGTCGCCGGGCTCACACCTTTCGGTGCGGCCCAACATTTCATGCGGGCTTGACAGCCGAAGCTGCCGTCCCAAGACGAATCGGGGCGGTATGTTTTCTGTGGCACTTTCCGTCGAACGAGGCGCCGCCCCGACGAGTCGGTGCGGCGCGACGCCCTCCCGGACGTTATCCGGCACACTGCTCTCTGGAGTTCGGACTTTCCTCCCCCGTCCCGACAAAGCCGGGACGGCAGCGACCGTCCGGTCCGCCAGCCAACATCATTCATTATAAGCCCGGTCCTTGGCGTTTCCTGGGTGTCGTCCCTACGGGACTCGGACGGTAACTCGCCTGCAACCCGGCGCGGACGTGCCGGGCTATCGAAATGCCGTCCCGCGAGGCGGGACGGCTATGCGTCCGTGGTCGCTGTATCAGCGTGTGTTCTCCGGGTTCTCGGCGTGCTCGGCGGTGAATAACGGCAAAGAGGGGCCTTTGTTACACTGAAGAATCAGGCCATGAACACGCTGGAAGCGGTCAACATTGCGCTGCGTTCGCTGTGGGCGAACAAGCTGCGCTCGGTGCTTACCCTGCTGGGGGTGGTGATTGGGGTGGCGGATGTGATTGCGGTGGTCACGTTCACTTACGGGATGGACGCATATGTGGCGGAACGGGTGTTCAACCTGGGCGCCGACGTGTTCATCATCAACAAGACCAAGACCGTGATCACCAACACCGACGACTGGCTGGAAGGCCGGCGGCGCAAGGACATCACGCTGGATGACTACGAGGCGGTGCGCGAGGGCTGCCGATCCTGCAAATACCTGGGGGCAACGGTAGGAAACTTCAGCGGCCGGGTGGACTACGGCAGCCATTCCAGCAAGGAGACGGCGATCCGCGGCTGGACGCCTTCCATGGCGCGCATTTACGACCTCGACCTGATTGCGGGACGCTTCATGACCGAGGGCGACCACCGGGGCTCGGCGCACGTGGCTATCGTGGGCCACGACATGCTGGAGAACCTGCTGGGAGCGGGCGATCCCATCGGCAAGGAAATCCGCGTGGACGGACAGATGTACCAGGTGATCGGGGTGGGCAAGAAGGAAGGCTCGACGCTGGGGCAGAGCCGCGACAACTGGGTGATCCTGCCCATCACGGCGTGGCTGCGGCAATACGGTTCGCGGCGCAGCATCCGCATCTGGGGTAAGGCCAACGAGGTGGGCGCGGAGCTGGAGCGCGCGGTGGACGAAGTGCGGGTGGTGCTGCGGGCGCGCCGCCACGACCTGCCGGGGGCGCGCGACAGCTTTGAGGCTGACACCAATCAGAGCCTGCTCAGCCTGTGGGCCAACCTGAGCGGCACGATCTTTCTGGTTTTCATTGCCATCGCATCGGTATCGCTGGTGGTGGGGGGCATCGTCATCATGAACATCATGCTGGTGTCGGTGAGCGAACGCACGCGCGAGATCGGGGTACGCAAGGCCCTGGGCGCACGCCGCGTGGACATCCTTACCCAGTTCCTGATCGAATCTTCCACCATCGCGCTGGTGGGCGGCATGATGGGCGTGTTGCTGGGAATTGGAGTGGCCAAGTCGGTGACCCTGCTTGTGGGCATGCCCTCGGCCATCCGCCTGTGGGCGGTGTTTGCCGGCTTGGGCGTGGCCACTTCCGTGGGGTTGTTCTTTGGGGTGTATCCCGCCAGCCGCGCGGCCAAGCTCGATCCCATCGCGGCACTGCGCTTCGAACTGTAAGGACAACTATGGCCGGGCGTTCGGAATACGGTGAGAACATCCAGATGGCGCTGGGCACCCTGCGCAAGAACAAGGTGCGTTCCGGGCTGACGGTGCTGGGCATCTCCATCGGCATAATGATGATCATCGTGATTTCCTCGGTGGTGAACGCGCTGAACTCCAACATGTCGGAGAGCATCTCCGAGATGGGCTCGAACATCGTGATGGCGTTCCACCTGGACATTTTCACCTTCGGCCGGCCACCGGAGGGCTGGCGCAGCCGCAAACCGCTGACCCTGGAAGACGCGGAGGCCATCTCGCATCTGGCCCACGTGAAAGCCGTGACCGCCGGCGTGCGGCACTTTCTGCCGCAGTTCGGCACCGGCTCCTATGTGGTGAAGTATGAGGAGCGCCGGGCCAAGAACGTGATCCTGGAGGGCGACACGCCGGCGGTGCAAGACGTTTTCGACCTGCTCATGCAGGAAGGCCGCTGGTTCAGCCAGGTGGACGAAGAGCGGCGCTCGCCGGTGATCGTGCTGGGCTCGGAGACCGCCAAGACGCTGTTTGACGAGCGCTCCGCCCTGGGGCGGCAAATCAACATCGAAGGCCAACTTTTTGAGGTGGTGGGAGTGGCTGCGCCGCGCAAGACGGTGTTGGGTTCGGGCTCCAACCCCGAGGACAATATCGTTTTCTTCCCCCTGTCCACCTTCGGCAAGCTGCATCCGGAACTGGACCAGCACTGGATCAGCGTGAAGGCCACATCCCAGGAAGACGTCAAGAAGGCCATGGACGAGATGCGCGATCTGCTGCGGCGGCGGCGCAAGCTCAAGTCCAACGAGCCCGACAACTTCGCCATTTTCACCCAGGACTCGATCACGGATGTGTGGAACCAGCTCACCGGAGGGCTGTACATCTTCATGTTCGCGGTGGGCAGCGTGAGCCTGATCGTGGGCGGAGTGGGCGTCATGAACATCATGCTGGTCTCGGTGACCGAGCGGACGCGGGAGATTGGCGTGCGCAAAGCCATCGGCGCCCGCAAACGCGACGTCCTGCTTCAGTTCACCGTGGAGGCGATGGTGCTGGCGGGGGTAGGCGGGGTGTTGGGCATCCTGGCCGGGGCGGGCGTCACTTATTCCGTCCGCTTCGTCTTCGAGTCGTTGCCGGCGCAGATGTCGGTGTTCTGGACGATGACCGCGCTCACCGTGGCCACCAGCATCGGCCTCATCTTCGGCATCTATCCCGCATGGAAGGCGGCCAGCCTCGACCCCATCGAGGCACTGCGCTACGAATAGCTTTCCCGGTTGCAGAGTCAAACGCCCGGCGAACGCCCTCCTTTGGTATACTCGCCCAACTTGCAGGCGGCTGGGTTCGCCGCCCCGCCCCCTTTTGTTTGCACACGATGATCGGGACAACGTTCGGCAATTACCGCATTGATTCGAAGCTGGGCGCCGGAGGCATGGGTG
>CAZXVY010000010.1:0-21460 GCA_964644115.1 uncultured Terriglobales bacterium | reverse complement strand
GCACCGCGCTGACCAGCAGCGGCTCCACGCGTCTTACCTTCCGCCGCGGCTTCGTTTGGACGGCACGCTTCGCGCCCGACGGCCAGACCATTGTTTACGGGGCAACCTGGGACGGCAAGCCCATGGAGATCTTCACCACCCGACCGGAAAGCCCGGAGTCTCGATCGCAGGGCTTCACCGGTGCGGACGTGCTTGCGGTTTCGCCGTCGGGCGAACTGGCCATCCTGGTAAACCACCGGTTCGCGCACGCCTTTGCTGCACGCGGCACACTGGCCCGCGTGCCCCTAGCAGGTGGCGCGCCTCGCGAAGTGCTGAACGACGTGGCCGAGGCCGACTGGTCCCCGGACGGTTCAAATCTGGCGGTGGTCCGCTCTTCCCCTCAAAGCGGCCAGCAACTGGAGTACCCGGTGGGCAAGGTGCTCTACCGCAACGCCGAAGGTTTCATCGGCAACGTCCGCTTCTCCCCCAAGGGCGATCGCATCGCGTTCCTCGACCATCCCTTCGCAGGCGACGACCAGGGTTCGGTGGCGGTGGTGGACCTGAATGGCAAAGTGACGCGGCTGGTGGAAAACTGGTCGGAGCGCGGTTTGGCGTGGTCTCCCGGCGGCGACGAGATCTGGTACACCGCCGCCCACGATGCCAGCGAGGCCGGCCGCTCCGTGTATGGCGTTACCCTCAGCGGCAAGGTGCGTCTGGTCTACCGGGATGTGGGGGCGGTCGTGCTCCAGGACGTGAGCCGTGACGGGCGCGTTCTGCTCAGCCATGAGGCTGAGCGTCGGGGCATCATCGCTACGACCGCCAGCGACCCTCAAGGACACGACTGGTCGTGGTTTGACCGCTCCTATGCCCGCGACATCTCTCAGGATGGCAACACCATCCTGTTTGACGAGACCGGCGAGGGTGGAGGGCAAAAACACTCGGTCTTCCTGCGGCGGCTCGACGGCTCCCCGCCGGTTCGGCTGGGCGATGGGCAAGGCATTGCCCTCTCCCCGGATGGAAAATGGGCGCTGGTAAGGAGCGTCGATGGCAGTGTCTCGGCTCTTCCTACCGGGGCAGGAGAAGCGCATCCGATCCAAGCCAGGAATGTCCTGGTTTTTGGCGTGGGTTGGTTCCCCGATGGTAAGCGAGTGTTCTACATCAGTGGACCGCAAGCAGGCGAGCGTAAGGCGTTCGTCATGGATTTTCCCGATGGCCAGCCCAAACCGCTCTCCTCGGAAGTATTACTGCCCGGTTTTCGCAGCCTGCTGGTGATGCCGGACGGCAAGTCCGTCGCCTTGACCGCGACCGCATCCGGCCGCTGCAGCCTGCAACCTGTGGGGGGCGACCCGCGGCCCATCCCCTGCCCCAGCGGAGCGGTGGGAGGTATCTCCAGCGACGGCAAGACCTGGTACGTTCGCGAGGGAGGCGTGCCGGCAAAGCTCTACCGCGTGGACATTCTCAGCGGACGCAAAGTGTTCTGGAAAGAAGTGGCGCCGCCCGACGCCGCCGGCACCTACCGCATGGACAACTTCCTGGTAACTCCCGACGGCAAAACCTACGCCTACACCTACCGACGCATCCTCTCTGACCTCTATCTGATTGAAGGCCTGAAGTAGCCAACTAACCCTGTTCTCACCACGTCGGTGGCGATGGACATACGCGGACGATGGTAGTGGTTTCAGGGTTAGGGTTCAATCCGCGGCTAGTGGATGCGGGTTGTCCTGCGGGTTGCTCCGGCTTCGCTGCAGCGGTCGCAATCCTCAAGGCCGGAGCTCTGGGCGAAGCAGTGGTAACACTCCTTTTGTTCCGGATCCACGTAGAAGCGCGAGCAGCGCGGACAGGGCACGTTGCCACCGGCCTCCGTCTCGTGGTCGGTGGTGAACTGGAACTGGCACATCTCGCACATGGCGGGACCCAAGGCTACCACGAACTGTAGGCCGTGCCCTCGCTGCTCACCAGCTCCGAGCCGCTGTGCACGTCCACGATGCCGGGTTGCTGCTGGTCCACGCTGAGCAGGACGTCTTCCTGCACTTCCGCCCAGGTTTCGCGCGAGCCGGTGATGTCGAGGGGAAGCTCGCGCAGGTAGCCGGAGGAAACCACGTCCTGGAGCGACTGCGGGGCGCGCTGCTTGTCGAGCGTGAACTGCTGGATGAGCGTGCGCATTTGTTGCAGGTTGTCCTTGAGCACGGCTTCTCGGGCGCGCAGGATGGACTGGCTATAAATCGGCACCGACACCGAGATCAGAATGAGGATGATGCTGATCACGATCATCAGTTCGATCAGCGTGAAGCCACGGGCAGACAGAGATTTCCTGGGTCGCATGTCACCACTCCGAATACTTCGTGCCGTCCAGGGCTTCGCCCTGGGATTTGGTATAGACGTCGAACACGTTGTCGCCGCCCCAGGAGGTGGAGTCGGGATCGTCCTGCATGGAGCGCAGCCCCCACTCCGCCGAGCCGGTCATGGGATCGGTGGGGATGCGGCGCAGGAAGCGCACCTTTTTCCCGCCCACGTCCACGCCCTCCACCAGGGTTTCCAAGTCCGGGGGATAGCCCTCGCTGCCGACTTTCACCTGAAAGGCGCCTCGGTCGGCGGCATCCTTGTAGCGGTCAATGGCGTTGCGCATCTCCCACAGCGCCATGCGCAGCAGCCGCTCCCGCTCGCGCTGGATTTTCACCCGCGCCATGGGGATGGCCGCCCCGGTCAGAATGATCAGGATGGTGACCGCGACGATCAGCTCCACCATGGTGAGGCCGCGGGCGGACTTGGGTCGGCGCATGAACACTATTTTCTCACCACGGAGACACGGAGGCACGGAGAAAGATGGGGTGAATTGTGAATTGTGAATTGTGATTTGCGATTTCGCGTTACGTACTCTCTTGATCTCGGTCTTTCCGCCCACCACTTGTGCGCGCGCTCCATCACAAATCAACAATCACAAATCACAAATCGCTACTTGATGGTCACCGTCACCGCGCCCGACGCGCCGGCGGGCACCACGTTCATGCTGGCGTCGCGGGCGCTGGGCCGGGCGATGGCCAGCGAGCTCTGCCCGGCGGCGCGGGCCACGAAAGTCAGCGTGAAAACGTTGCCATCGCCGGAGACGCCGCCCGACCCGGGAGGCCGGGTAGCGGTAATCTGCAGCGTGCCGCTGGAGGAATCGTCGCGATGCACCAGCGCCACCGCCTGCCCATCGCGGGAGAGGAAGTTGCCGTTGGACATGTTGACCAGTTGCAGCGTGGCGGCGTCGTAGATCACCTGGGTGGTGACGGAGTGAACCGACTGCGCCCCCGCAATGGTCACGTTGACCACGAACGACGCACCCACCGGTTGGTTGATAGCCGCCGGATCGAAGCTCAGACGCACCGCTGAAGGTGTGGCCGGCTGGGCGGCCGGCGGCGCGGCTGCAGAAGGCTGGGACGACGGGGCGCCGTTGCCGGGCGCCGACCCGGCGGGAGCACGCGGAGCGGGCGCCGCGTTGCTCTGCGGAGTGGAGGCGCGCCGCAGGTCAATTCCCGATCCCGTGCCCACCGACAAGGTGCGCACGTTGAGCTCGCTCAGCTCCTGCGAGCGCACGATGCGCGGCACCAGCGCGAACAGGATTTCGTTCTCCGCCTTCTCCGTGTGCTCGGTGGAGAAGAAATACTTGAGGAAAGGAATCTGGCCCAGCCCGGGGATGCCCCGCATGGACTTGACGTCCTGCTCTTCCAGGATGCCGCCCATCAGGTTTACTTCGCCTTCCTTGAGGCGGATCTCGTGCTCAATCTTGCGTTGCCCGATGACCGGCTGGTCAATGCCGCCGATGTTCACCCGCGAAGTGACGGCGGAAATATCCAGCATCAGCTTGAGCGTGATTTCGCGCCCGGCGTGCACCTTGGGAGTGATGTCAATGTTCACCCCCACGTCCAGGTACTGGAACTGGGTGTTGACCAGAGGGTTGATGCCCACGCCTCCGATCCCGGGCTGGAACGACCCGGTGGCCACGGGCACGCGGTCGCCGATTTTGAGCGAGGCCTTCTGCCCGTCGAGCGCCCGGATCATGGGGTTCTGGATGATCTTGCTGGTGCTGTCGGTAAACAGGAAGTTGGCCGTGGCCGCGGGAATGGTCACCACGAAGTCGCGCGCACTGAGGTTCGATAGCCGGTTCAGATTGATGGTGCCCGGCGTGCCGGTGGTGCTAGTCCCGCCGGTGCCGGTGGTGGTGGTGGTTCCCTGCACCTGGATGCTGGTGCTGGTGGGAGGATTGATGCCCAGGTCGCGCAGCTTGTCGCGCCGTACCTGCATCACCAACACTTCGACCACGACTTCGGGCTTGGCCTTGTCAATGTCGTTGATCAGCTTTTCCGCCAGCGCCACCTGGTCGGGTGTGCCGCGCACCACCACCGCGCTCTGCGAAGGGAGCTGCTGCACGCGCGCCAGCTCCAGGATCTGCCGCAGGGTGTTGACCACGTCCTGTAGCTCGGTGGGCGCCGAGAGGTTTCCCAGGTAGAACGTGCGGATCACGTTCTGCTCCAGCTCTTTGCGCTTGGCGGTGGTGTCGGCGGCTATGAAGATGGTGTTGGGCGTCACCGGGCGCCAGAACGTCTTGGATTGCAGCGCCAGGATTTCCAGCGCCTGGTTCAGGGTCACGCTGTTCAGCTCAATGGGAATGCGCCGGGATACGTAATCCGGGTCGAACATTACGTTGATCCCCGCCAGCTTGCCGATGGTCTGGTAAATGATCTTGGTGTCCTCGGTGAGCTTCAGAGTGATGGGGACTTCGGAGATGGCAGCCAGGTCTACCGGGCCCGCCGCTTCCTCCACCCGCTTGCTCAGCGAGCTCTGCGGGAGGACGGCCGGCGGGTTGGCCTGCTGCTCCAGCAGCAGGCGGGTGCGGCGGACTTCCTGCTGCGCGTTGAAGTTCGCGGGATCGATCGCGGCGGCGCGCTCAAATTCGGCCAGCGCCTCGGCCAGCTTGCCCGACTCGCGCAGCAACTGCCCCTTGTTGACCAGGGTGGCCGCGGCCAGGAAGCGGGCGCGCTGCATGGCCAGCCGGTAGCGGACTTCCCTGGGCTTCAGCTCGAAGGCCTGGCGGTAAGCTTCGAATGCGGCCTCGTAGTTCTGCCGGGCCTCGGCGTCCCTGCCCTGCTTGTGGAATGACTTGGCCTTGTCGGCGGCCGCGGGCAGCGTCACCAGGAGCAGGGCCACCACCAACGTCATCAGGCGGAAAACGCCTCTCATGAAGCTCCTTGACGCACCAGACTGGCACATTTCCGGCGGGCCGCTGGTCTCCCCAGCCCTCACCAACCCGCCCAGAAAACTGGATTATAGCACTTGGGTGCGCCGCCCTCGCGTTGGCTTCCGGGGGGCTTCCGGGCCGCTGTGCTAGCATGAAAAATTCGCCCAGCGAAGCTCGCCCCCATGCCCCGCCAGCCATCTCATCAGGTCAAGCCCAGCAAGGAAAAGGCGCCGAGGCGCGATCCCACCGCCGCCGGGCTGCGCGACGCTTCGGTGAACCGTGCTGCCGGGTACAACTATTTCCTTCTGGAAAAGCTGGAGGCCGGCTTAGTGCTCACCGGCACCGAGGTCAAGGCCATCCGCGCCGGGCGCGCCAACCTGAAGGACGCTTATGGCATCATCAAGGACGGCGAGCTGTGGCTGCTCAACGCCCACATCGGCGCCTACGAGCACGGCAACATCTATAATCACGCGCCGCTGCGCACCCGCAAGCTGCTGGTGCACCGTGAGGAACTGCGCAAGCTGCTGATTAAGACCCAGCAGCGCGGGCTCACCCTGATTCCCACGCGGCTCTATTTCAAGAAGGGCCGCGTGAAGTGCGAACTGGCCCTGGCCCGCGGCAAGCAGCTCTGGGACAAACGCGAAACCGAGCGCCGCCGCACCGCCGACAAGGAAGCTCGCGAGGCGATTGCGAGAAGCAGGAAGTAGGAGGCAGCAATAAGCAATAAGCGATAAGCAATAAGAAGGAAGCAGGCGGCAATCAGCAATCAGCGGTCAGCAATCAGAAATCACAAATTACAAATTACAAATTGCAAATTACAAATATCCCACATGAAAACCACACTCTTGTTCACAGCTCCATCGGAAGTTGAAACGGAATGTCTGGCGGTCGCCGTGCTCGACCAGGGCGAGAAGGACAAACCCGCGCCCGTGGTCCAGACCTCCGACCAGGCGGTTGCCGCGGCCGCGGCGGACGTGATTGCCTCCGGCGAAGTCACGGGCAAGGCGCTGGAGACGGCCATGGTCCATCGCCCGCAGGGGCTGAAGGCCAAACGTCTGCTGCTGGTGGGCGGAGGCAAAGCCAAGAGCTTCTCCCACTCTGAGCTGCGCAAAGTGGCGGGCGCGGCCGTGCGCCTGGCGAAGTCGAAGAGCATACGCAGCATGGCGCTGGTGGCGCCGGAGTCCGTCGCCCCGCCGGAAGCGGTGCGCGCCATCGTGGAAGGCGCGTTCGTCGCCAACTTCGATCCCGACACCTACAAGAGCGACCGCAAGGATCAGCTCCTCGGCGAGCTGACTGTGATCGCGCCTGCGGGCGCGGATCGCCCCGCCGCCGAGAAGGCCATGGCCGACGCGCGCGTCCTGGGGGAATCGCAGAACTTCACCCGCGAATTGGTGAACGAACCCGGCAACCGCATGACTCCGACCATGCTGGCCGACCGCGCCCGCAAGATGGCGGAGAGCGTGGGATCGCCGCACTTCACTTGCGAGATCCTGGGCCCGGAGAAAATCAGGGAATTGAAGATGGGCGCGTTCTGGAGCGTGGCCCAGGGGTCGGACGAGCCGCCGGCGCTGATCGTGTTGCGCTACACGCCTCCGGACGCGCCGGAAAAGCCGGTGCTGGGGCTGGTGGGCAAGGGCATAACCTTCGACTCGGGCGGAATTTCCATCAAGCCCTCCGAGGGCATGGAGAAAATGAAGTACGACATGGCCGGAGGCGCGGCCATGCTGGGCGCCCTGCGCGCCATCGCGCTGCTGAAGCCGAAGGTGCGCGTGATCGGAATCGTCTGCGCCAGCGAAAACATGCCTTCGGGCAAGGCGCAGAAGCCGGGCGACGTGCAGATTGCCATGTCCGGAAAATCCATCGAGATCATCAACACCGACGCCGAAGGGCGCCTGGTGCTGGCCGACGGCCTGTTCTACGCGCGCCAACTCGGCTGCACTCACCTGGTGGACGCGGCCACGCTCACCGGCGCCGTGGTGGTGGCCCTAGGCATGGTGAATGCCGGCATCTTCGCGAATGACGAGGACCTGTACTCGCGCTTCCGCGCCGCGCTCGACCGCGCTGGGGAAAAAATGTGGCGCCTGCCGCTCGACGACGACTACAAAGAGCTGATCAAAAGCGGCATCGCCGACATGGTGAACAGCGGCGGACGCTGGGGCGGCGCCGTCAGCGCCGCCATGTTCCTCAAGGAATTTGCCGAGGATACTCCGTGGATCCACCTCGACATCGCCGGCGTCGCCTGGATGGAAGACCAAAAACCCTGGATCGCCAAAGGCCCGAGTGGCATCGCGGTGCGCAGCCTGGTGGAGTTTGTGCGGGGGTTCGAGGAGTAGCCACAGAGACACAGAGACGCAGAGAAGGATTGAATCATTGAGTCAGTGAATCATTGAATCATTGAAGCAATGAATCATTGACGAATGCTTCTGCGCTTTGTCTTCAGCCCCGCAGGGGCGAGAGAATTGTAGCCCACGGCGTAAGCCGTGGGTTCACATGGAAAACGAACGAGCCCCGAAGGAGCGGCAGAACAACCTGCAACCCAGTGAGAAGCAGCCGATCGGCTGGTTGCTGCTCAAGCTGCTGGTCTTCACTGTCCTCATCCCCGGCACGTTCGGCGTTTACCTCCCCTATTGGCTGGCGTCCAGCCGCCCAGCGGATTTCGATCTGGCTGCGCTGCGCTACCTCGGCCTGGCGCCGATCCTGGTGGGAGCGGGCTTTTACTTCCGTTGCGCGCTCGACTTCGCTCTCAAGGGTCGCGGCACGCCCGCGCCCATTGACGCTCCTAAGTTTCTGGTGACCAGCAACCTCTACCGGATGGTCCGCAATCCGATGTACGTGGGCGTGGTGATGGTGGTGGTGGGTGAGGGGTTGCTGTATCAGTCGTTAGCCGTGCTGCGTTACGCGGGTGCCGCCTGGCTGGGCTTCCACCTGTTTGTGATGCTCTACGAAGAACCCACGCTGCGGAAGAAGTTCGGCGCGGATTACGAGGAATACTGCCGGCAGGTGCCGCGCTGGGTACCACGGCCACCTTCAGTCCAGACGTGATCTGCAGGGGCTATTGATTGGGGCTGTGTCGCAATATGAAGGTGCTCCCTGCATCCATCTGCACGGTGCGTTCCGTGGAAAACACTTCGCTGGCGATGTGAGGGTCTTCGGCTACACGGAGCTTCGCGCTCTTATCCACGGCACGATCTTTGTAGGGATTCTGTGGCCCAGGGACGGCCCCTGGCTCGAGTATCTCGATGCTGCTAACTGCGTAGGACAACCCCGTGGGTATCAGCGCGCTATTTAGAACCCGTAGTTTCCCAACAATAAATGCCTTCAACACTACCGACCCTTCCTTCCACTCCGCCCGCTCGGCCACCAAGGAAACTCGCGATTCCTTGCTTTGTTTCGTCCAAGGAACCGCTACAGTGACTCTTCCCGTAATCCTTGCCCCTTTGGGAATCAGCAAGGCGCCACCAGCAGCGCGCACGTCCTGAGTGACATTGAGCACGATGGGCATACCGGGCTTGGCAATATTGGGATCGATGGTGGTGCGAAGGAGTACCGGGATTCGCGTGCCATCAGGCAAGGAGGGAGGAGCAACGTCTTTCTTCTGCTGGGAGGCTGCACCGACTAGCATGAACGCTGGCAACAGGACCAAGACAAGAATTTGAAGGCGTGTCATGCATCCTCCAGCAGCGTAACAGCATAGCTCAAGCAGCGCCGCTGTCGCTGCGCTGTATAGCCGCGCCGTCACATTACCGGCGGGCACTCGATGCCCAGCAGTTCCAGCGTACGCATCAGTTCGCGGCGGACGACCGCTGCCGTAGCCAGCAGGAACTTCTTTCGCCCGGCGTCTTCTTCGGTGAGGATGTGATGCCGGTGGTAGAAGTTATTGAAGAGCTGGGCGAGCTGGAAGGCGTGCTTGGCGACGAAGGCGGGCTCCGTGGTGGCGATGGCCTGCTCCACCACGAAGGACACCTTGGCGGCTGCCAGCCAGAGTTCCCAGATTTCGGTGCCGGCGTCGCCGGAGAAAAACTTTTCGTAGTCCACGCTCTCCGCCAGCGCGGCTTCCGGCTCCACTCCCGCTTTGCGGAAGATGTTGGTGGCGCGGACCACGGCGTACTGCGCGTAGGGGCCGGTTTCTCCTTCGAAGCTGAGCGCGTCGGCAAAATCGAAAGCGATCACCGAGCTTTTGGTAAAGCGCAGCATAAAGTAGCGCAGCGCGCCCAGGGCGATCTGTGTGGCGATGCGGGTGCGCGCGCCTTCCTCGAGTTCGCGGTGGCGCTCGTCCACTTCCTCCTGGGCTTCGCGGATGAGGATGTCCATCAGGTCGTCGGCCTTGACGCCGAAACCCTTGCGGCCCGACACCTCGATGTAGGCGCGCCCGCGGTCTTCCTCGGACAGGTTGTAGCCCATTTCCTCGGCGCAGCGCGGGGTGAGCGCCACCATCTCGTAGGAGAAGTGGGTATAGCGCTCAGCCTGCTGGGTGTAGCCCAGCGCGCGCAGCGCCTCGATGACGTTGTTCTGCGGGTCGGATTGCCGCGAATCAATGACGTTGTAGATGGCGGCGACGCCGCCGAAGTTCGGATGCCCGCTCTCGCCCACTTCGGCTGACATCCAGCACTGGTGTCCGTCCTGGTAGCGATAGAACGGCCGGTAGCCGAAGTCGCGCCCCAGTAGGCCAAACTTCCACAGGTGATAAGCGATGTCCTTGCCCACGTAGGTCACGGTGCCGTTGGAGCGCACAATGACTTTCTGATCTTCCTCCGTGGCCTCTGGGCTCTCCGTGGTTTGCTTTTTTCCCCGCTGCATCACCCAGCAGCCCGCGTTCTTGCCCTGGGTCTCGAGACGGAGCACCCCGCGCTCCTGGAGCTGGACAAACGCGGCGTCCCAGAACTTGAGGTGCAGAATCTCGCTTTCGCGCGGCAGGAAGTCGTACTGGATGCCGAGCCGCTCCATGGTGCGCAGATGGCGTCCGACGATGTGGGTGGAAACCAGGTCGGCCATCTCCGCCGTGGGATTACCTCCGGCCTCGATGCGGTGCAGCACCGCAACCCGCGCTTCGGTATTCTTCTTGTCCTGTTCGTACCACTGGGAGACGCGGGTGTAGAGGTCCCAGCAGGCGTAGTCGAAGCGCGGATTGCCGGCGATCAGTTCGGCCACCTCGGTGAGCGACTTCTTCTCTTGGAGCTCGAGGCCGACGATGACGTCCGCTACCTGCACGCCGGTGTTGTCAATGTAGTTCTGCACCGCCACCGCGCGGCCCCCGGCGCGCAGCAGCCGGACAAAGCTATCGCCCAGGATGGCGTTGCGCAGGTGTCCGATGTGCGCCGCCTTGTTGGGATTGATGCTGGTGTGCTCCACCAGGATCTTTTCCCCGGAGGCCGCACCGCTCGGCGGGGCCGCGCCTTCGCCTCTGGCCAGCGCTTCGGCGAATTCGGCGCGCTTCACGCGGGCGTTGATGTAGCCCGCGCCCGCCACTTCCAGCTTCTCGAAGCCGGCCACCGGACCGATGCCGCCGGCGATCTCCTGCGCGATCTGCTTGGGCGCGCGCCGCAGCTTCTTGGCCAGCTCGAAGCAGAGCGGCAGCGCGTACTCACCCAGCTCCACTCGCGGCGGCTGCTCCACCACCAGCTGCGGAAGCTCAGCGCCGTACTGCGAGCGCAGGAAGGCGGCCATCTGCGTGGCCAGACGCTGTTGAAAAGTTCGATACATGCGCGCCCGTCCTGGGGCTGGAAAAGAAAAGCGAGCGATTATAACAAACGCGGATTTTGCCTCCGGTTTGACGCAGTTTCGCCGCGCCCCTATGATGAATGTTTCCCAGCCGTCGCCACCCGGAGTGACCATGCGCACCGCCTACCTTGACTGCTTTTCCGGCATCAGCGGCGACATGTTCCTGGGCGCCCTGGTGGACGCCGGAGTCCCTGCCGATCTGCTGCAGCGGACCGTCGCCTCGCTGGGGATTGACGCGCGTCTCGAAGTCTCGCGCACAGTGCGCAGCGGCATCAGCGCTACCAAGGTGGACGTGGTGATAGCGGGAGAGAAAGACCGGCCCCGCGAGTCAGCCCCTGAGCACCAAGACCGCATGCATCATCACGATCAGGCGCAGGTTCACGAGCGCGTCCACGAACATCAGCGGGCGGGGGCGCCCGCTTCCACACAGGAACACGAACATCCACATCGCGGGCTGAGGGGGATACGCGAGATCATCGGCCGTGCTTCCATCTCCGAAAGCGCGAAGAAGACTGCGCTCGCCATGTTCGAAGCGCTGGCCGGAGCTGAAGCCAAAGTGCACAACATCAGTGCGGAGGAAGTCCACTTTCACGAAGTAGGCGCGGCCGACGCCATCTGCGACATCGTCTGTGCCGCCGTAGGCGCCGAAGCGCTTCAGGTGGATGAGTGGGTGTCGTCACCCCTGAACCTCGGCAGCGGCACGGTTGTTTGCGACCACGGAC
This sequence comes from uncultured Terriglobales bacterium, assembly GCA_964644115.1. Taxonomy (GTDB): domain Bacteria; phylum Acidobacteriota; class Terriglobia; order Terriglobales; family Acidobacteriaceae; genus CAZXVY01. The sequence continues at coordinate 9,823 of CAZXVY010000010.1, read as the reverse complement.
GCTTTCCCGTCCCCGCTCCCGCCACCGCCGAACTGCTGCGTGGCGCGCCGGTGTACTCATCGGGAATCGAAGCCGAGCTGGTGACGCCCACGGGCGCCGCAATTGTGCGCACGCTGGCCTCGCGCTTCGCACCGCTCCCTCCGCTGGAAATCGCCGCCACCGGCTACGGCGCGGGTACACGCGATTTCTACGGCTGCCCTAACGTGCTGCGCATCACGGTGGGTGAAGCGGCCGCGCCGGAGACCCGGCCCCACACCGGCGAACTGGAAACCGTGACCGTGCTGGAAGCCAATCTCGACGACCTGAACCCGCAGGTCTTCGGCTACGTGATGGAGCGCGCGCTGAGCGACGGCGCGCTGGAAGTTTTTGGCACGCCGGTGCAGATGAAGAAGAACCGCCCGGGAATGCTGCTCACCGTGCTGGCGCGCCCCGCGGACGCCGACCGCCTGGCCAAGCTGATCTTCACCGAAACCACGACCCTGGGCGTACGCATTCGCCAGGACCAGCGGCGCACGCTCACGCGGCGGTCGCTCAGCGTGGCAACGCCCTGGGGCGAGGTGCGCATGAAGCTGGGAAGCCTGAACGGCAGCGTGAGCAACTTCGCGCCCGAGTACGAGGACTGCCGCCACCTCGCGGTCGAACATGGTATCCCGCTCAAGACGGTGATGCAGGAGGCGATCCGCCGCTATCTGGAAATCAGCAATGGATAAGCGCAAGTTCTACATCACGACGCCCATCTACTACGTGAACGCGCTGCCCCACGTGGGCCACACCTACACCACCATCGTGTGCGATGCGGTGGCGCGCTATCACCGCTTGCTGGGCAACGACACCTGGTTTCTCACCGGCACCGACGAGCACGGGCAGAAGGTGGAGCGTTCGGCGGCGGCCGCCGGCAAGACGCCGCGCGCGCTCACCGACGAAGTGGCTGCGGCCTATCGCGCGCTGTGGGACCGCATGGGCATCAGCTACGACGATTTCATCCGCACCACCGAGGACCGCCACAAGCGCGGCGTGCAGGAACTGTTCCGCCGCTTGCGCGACAAGGGATTCATCTACAAGGGCCGCTACAGCGGCCAGTACTGCACCTTCGACGAGCTCTACGTGGACGCGGCCGGGCCGGGCGCTCCCTGTCCCGAGTGTGGCCGCGCCACAGAAACCGTGAGCGAGGAAAACTACTACTTCAAGCTCTCGGCCATGGAAGAGCGCCTGCTGCGCCATTACAACGAGCATCCGGAGTTCATCCGTCCGGAGACGCGGCGCAACGAAGTGATGGCCTTCGTGCGCGGCGGGCTGCGCGACCTCTCCGTCAGCCGGACCTCGGTGAAGTGGGGCATCCCGGTGCCCGACGACGAAGGTCACGTGATCTACGTGTGGCTGGATGCGCTGGCCAACTACGCCACCGCCGTGGGCTTCGGTTCGCCCGACAAGAAAGATCGCGAGCGCTACGAGCGCTACTGGCCGGCCGACGTGCACATGGTGGGCAAGGAGATCGTGCGCTTCCACTGCGTCTACTGGCCGGCGTTTCTGATGGCGGCGGAGCTGCCCTTGCCGCGCTCCATCATCGCCCACGGCTGGCTGCTGTTTGAAGAAAACAAGATGTCGAAGTCGCGCGGCAACATCGTGCGCACCGAAACCGTGCTCGACGTGCTGGGCGCCGACGCTCTGCGCTATTTCCTGATGCGCGAAGTGGTGTTCGGGCAGGATGGCACATTTTCGCTCGATGCCCTGGCGGCGCGTTTCAACGCCGATCTGGCCAACGATTACGGAAACCTGTCCAGCCGCACCCTCTCCATGATCACGCGCTACTTCCGCGCCGAAGTGCCGTACCCTGCGTCGAGCGCGGCGCGTACGCCGGCGGACACGGCCATCGCCGGCGTCGCCGCCGAAACCATCGCGTCCTATCGCGCACTCTTCGAGGACTACCAGTTCTCGAAGGCCCTGGAGGCAGCGTGGGGGCTCATCGCCGCGGTGAACAAATACCTGGTGGAGAACGAGCCCTGGGCCGCCGCTGAAAAAGAAGACGAAGAGAGCCGCTCGCGCCTGGCCACCATTCTCTACACTGCGGCGGAAGCGCTGCGCATCGTCACTGCGCTGCTCCATCCGGTAATGCCGGACTCCACCGCGCGCATCTGGTCGCAGCTCGGGTTGGGCGCCATCACCAAGGTGCGACTCGACCAGCTCAAGTGGGGGCAGCTCAAGCACGCCACCAAACTGGGCAAGGTGGAGCCCGTGTTCCCGCGCGCCGACAAAGCGGCGCTGGAGAAGATGCAGCAGCTCGAAGCCGAGCGCGTCGCACCGGCCGCAGAGAAAGAGAAAAAGGAACCGCCGGTCGGCGCTTCGCAGCCGCCCTCAGCTCCAGCATCGGCTCCCACGTCGGCTCCCACGGGGGCTGCAACTTCGCCGGCAAGCCCTTCGGCAAGCACTTCGGACGGCCGCATCTCCATTGACGACTTCGCAAAGGTCGAGATGCGCGTTGGGCTGGTGAAAGTAGCCGAGAAGGTGAAGGGCGCCGACAAACTGCTGCGCCTGGAGGTGGACATCGGCACGGAAGTGCGCCAGGTGGTGGCGGGTATCGCCGAGGCCTACGATCCCGCGGCCCTGGTCGGCCGCAAGGTGGTGCTGGTGGTCAACCTGCAGCCCCGCAAGCTGCGCGGCCTGGAGTCGAACGGAATGATCGTCGCGGCCTCCTTCGGCGACAAGGGCACGCCTGTCCTCGCCGGCTTTTTAGAGGACGTGCCGGTGGGCGCAAGACTGAAATGATGTGGTCATGTGGCCATGTGGTCATCTGGTCATCGGAGTGGTGGATGGCAGTTCGATGACGAGATGGCAACATGGCCACATGACCACATCACTCCATGTTCGTTGATGCCCACGCTCATCTGGAGATGCCGCTGATCGCATCGACACAGGACCGCTAACACATTCCCATTCTTCAGTGGCTCAAGTACCCTATTGCTCGATTCCTGACCAAGGACGCTCTTTGCTCAACCAGACCATCTCGCATTACCGGGTCGTAGAAAAGCTGGGTGGCGGCGGGATGGGTGTGGTCTACAAAGCCGAAGACACCAGCCTGGGCCGCTTCGTGGCCCTCAAGTTCCTGCCGGACGATGTGGCCCAGAACCCGCAGGCGCTGGAGCGCTTCCGCCGTGAAGCCCGAGCGGCTTCCTCCTTGAACCACCCCGGCATTTGCACCGTCCATGAGATCGGCGAGCACGAAGGCCGATCCTTCCTGGTGATGGAGTACATGGAGGGAACGACGCTGCGGCATAGGATCGAGGGCAGGCCGCTGGAGAAAGACACGCTGCTGGAGCTCGCCATCCAGATCGCCGATGCCCTGGACGCGGCGCACGCCCAGGGCATCGTGCACCGGGACATCAAGCCGGCGAACATTTTCATCACCCAGCGCGGCCACGCCAAGGTACTGGACTTCGGCCTGGCCAAGGTGGCGCATGCCACGGCGGGACCGACCGAGGTAACGGCCACCGCACCCAGCGAGGAGCATCTGACCAGCCCCGGCTTGGTGATGGGCACGATCTCCTACATGTCTCCGGAACAGGCGCTGGGCAAAGAACTGGACGCGCGCACCGACCTGTTCTCCTTCGGGGTGGTGCTGTACGAGATGAGCACCGGCCTGCGGCCGTTCCGGGGGGACACCTCGGCGGCCATCTTCAACGCCATCCTTAACCAGGCCCCAGAGCCCCCGATCCAGTTGAACCCCGTCTTGCCAGCAAAGCTGGGAGAGATCATCGAGAAGGCGCTGGAGAAGGATCCGCGACTGCGGTACCAGCACGCCAGCGACATGCGGACGGACCTGGAGCGGCTGAAGCGACTGGCCGCGCGCACCGGCAAGACCGAGCAGCGCGGCACGGCCCAGGCCGCAGCCGCCGTTTCCGCAGCCGGTTCAACTCGCGCCCAGGAATTGTGGATCGCTGTCCTGCCCTTCAAGAACCATAGTTCCGAGGCGGATCTGGAGGGCTTTGCCGACGGCCTGGTCGAGGACATCACAGCGGGCCTGTCGCGTTTTCCCTACCTCTCGGTGATCTCACGCCATTCCACGCTGCGCTACAAGGAGCGGGCAGGCGACGTGCGCGCGATTTGCGAGGAGTTGGGCGCCCGCTACGTGCTCCAGGGAAGCATCCGCAAAGGCGGCAAGACGGCGCGGGTGAGCGTCCAGTTGCTGGAAGCGATGACGGGCACGCACCTGTGGGCGGAAACTTACGACCGGAACCTGGAAACCGCAGATGTTCTGGCGGCGCAGGATGAAATCACCGACCAGGTGGTGGCGACCGTGGCCGACAGCTACGGAATCCTGGTGCGCTCGCTGATTGCGAACCTTCAGGGGAAAGCAGACGGGGAGCTTGACACCTCCGAATGGATGCTCCGGTACTTTGACTACATGCAGCACATCACGCCGGACCAACATGCCTCGCTGCGGGACGGTTTAGAAAGGGCGGTGGAGCGGGATTCCGGGCAGGCCGGCGTATGGGCCTGTTTGTGCAACCTTTGTCTGCACGAGCACTGCTTCCGGTTCAACCCACGTCCCAACGCGCTCGACCGGGCGCTGGCCGCGGCGCGACGGGCGGTGGAAATGGATCGAACCAGCCAGTTGGGATACCAGGTTTTGGCGCAGACGCATTTCTTCCGGCGGGAGCTGACGGCATTCCGGGCGGCGGCCGAGCGAGCCATTGCCCTGAACCCGCGGGATAGCAACACGGTTGCGGTGATGGGCCTGATGATCGAGCATACGGGAGAGTTCGCGCGCGGAGCGAACCTGGTGAGGCGCGCGATGGAACTGAACGCGCACCATGCCGGCTGGTATCACTTTGGCCTGATCTGGGAAGCCTTTCACAAAGGGCGAGTATGACCGGGCCTTGGAGCACGCGTCCCGAGTGAACATGCCCGGCATGTTCTGGCAACACCTCGCTTTGGCCGCCATCCATGGGCACCTGGGCCACAAGGCTGAAGGAGAAGTGGCAGTACGTGAACTGTTGGCCGTAGACCCGGACTTTGCGCAGCACGCCCGCCGGCAGATCGAGAGCTGGCACTACGCCAGCGGCCTGGCGGAGCCTTTGCTGGAAGGGCTGCGCAAGGCCGGGTTCGAAGAAGCCCCGGCTTCTTCGGAGTAATGCCAGACCTCGATATTGCACCGCGCGTGCGCAGCGAAGATGACCAGATGACTCGCTGACCAGATGACCAAATGTTCATTGATTCTCACGCCCATCTCGAGATGCCGCAGTTCGACGCCGACCGCGATGCCATGCTGGCGCGGGCGCGGGAAGCCGGCGTCGAGACCATTCTCGCCATCGGCAGTGGTACTGGGCCGGGCTCGCTGGATTGCGCCATCCACCTGGCTGAGCAGCACGATTGGATCTACGCCACCATCGGCATCCATCCGCACGAAGCGCGCCTGGCTGATGACGACGACTTCGCCGAGCTGGAGTCCCTGGCGCGCGCGCCACGGGTGATTGCCTGGGGCGAGATCGGTCTCGATTATTTTTACGACCACTCCCCGCGCGACGCGCAAGCCACCGTCTTCCGCCGCCAGATGGAGATGGCTCGCACCGCCAAGCTCCCCATCGTGATCCATTGCCGGCCCTCCGACGGCAGTTCGAACGCCTGGGACGACTGCCTGGCACTCTTGCGCGAACACTGGGCGGCAAGCGGCCTGGGCGGCATCCTGCACTGCTTTACCGGAACTCTCGACCACGCGCGCGTCGCGTTGGACATGGGCTTTCTCATCTCCTTTGCCGGCAACCTCACTTTCCCCAAAGCGCAGAACTTGCGCGACGCCGCGCGCGCGCTGCCCCTGGACCGTTTGCTCATTGAAACCGATTCTCCCTTCCTCGCGCCCGTCCCGCATCGCGGCCAGCGCAACGAGCCCGCGCTGGTCCGCGAAGTGGCCCGCCAGATGGGCGAGCTGCACGGCCTGACGGCGGAAGAAGCCGGAAGTCGCACGGCGCAGAACTTTCGAACCTTCTTTCGCCTGTGAAATCTGCGAAATGCGCGCTCCGCTTCGGGAAACGCGCCCGATGACTTAGACTAGAAGCGCGCTGACGGAGTGAAGTCGGGCTTCTGCAGAGGGTAGGGGTTCCTCGACTCGCCAAGCTCGCTCTGCTCGCTGCGGCTCGCTCGGAATGACGGGAAAATGGCCGATAACTCCTTCGACGTAGTCAGCAAGGTGGACACGCAGGAGGTCTCCAACGCCGTGCAGCAGGCGCTCAAGGAGGTCCACCAGCGCTTCGACCTGAAAAACTCCAAGTCCGACATTCAAATCGAAGGCAAGGACGCGATGGTCCTGACCTCCGCCGACGACTACAAGCTCAAGGCGGTGAACGACGTCCTGCAGCAGAAGCTGGTGAAACGCGGCGTTTCCTTGAAGGCGCTCTCCTACGGCGCCATCGAGCCGGCCGCCGGCTCCACCGTGCGCCAGCGCATCACCATGCAGCAGGGCATCCCGGTGGAGAAGGCGCGCGACATGGTGCGGATCATCAAGGACTCCAAGAAGAAGGTCCAGGCCTCCATCCAGGGCGACTTCGTGCGGGTGAGCGGCAAGGACCGCGACACCTTGCAGCAGATCATCACGCTGCTCAAGTCCTCCGACTTCGGCATTGACATGCAATTCACCAACTACCGGACCAACTGACCTTGAGCACCCAGGCCACCACCACGGCAAAGGAAGTCTTCGAGCTGCTGCGCGACGACCTGGCGGCCATCGAGCAGCAGTTCGGGCGCGACACGGTGTCGAGCGTCGCCGCCATCACCCAGATCGGCGCCTACCTGCGCGCCGGCGGCGGCAAGCGTCTGCGCCCTTCCCTGCTGCTGTTGGCAGCGCGCCTTTACGGCTACCAGGGCGAAGCCGCCATCCGGCTGGGGGCCGTGGTCGAGATCATCCATACCGCCACCCTGGTCCACGACGACATCATTGACGAAGCCCAGACCCGCCGCGGACGACCCGCCGCCAACACCCAGTGGGGCAACTCGCGCTGCGTGCTCACCGGCGACTGGCTCTACATGCAGGCCTTCCGCCTGGCCGTGGCCGAGCGCAACTTCCGCGTGCTCGACGCGCTGGTCCACCTGACCCAGCAGATGGTGGAGGGCGAGCTGCTGCAGATGGAGAAGCTGGGCCGCGCCATCCCCCTCGACGACCATCTCGACCTCATCCACCGCAAGACGGCGTGCCTGTTTTCCACTTGCATGCGCCTGGGCGGCATCCTGGGCGGCGCCGCGGAGAAGGAAGAAGAAGCCCTCGCGGAGTACGGGCGGAATCTGGGCCTGGCTTTTCAGATCGTGGACGACTGGCTGGACCTCACCGCGTCGGAAGACGTCCTGGGCAAGCCCGTGGGCAGCGACCTGCGCGAAGGCAAAGTGACCTTCGCCGTCATCCACGCGCTGGAGCGCTGCTTGCCGGACGAGCGCGCGCTCATCGAAACCGTGCTGCGCGAACGCGCGTTCGAGAGCGTCTCCCTACAGCAGGTGCTTGCCGTGCTGAACTGCTACGGGTCGCTGGAGGCCGCCATCGCCGAAGCCCACCGCTACGCCGACTCCGCCCGCAGCGCCATCTGCATCTTCCCCGACTCGGATATCAAGCGCGTCCTGCTGTGGGCGCCGGAGTTTGTGGTGGAGCGCGAGAAATAGAGAGAGCAGTAAGCAGTAAGCAATAAGCAGTTGACCGCCTTCCTGTCTTTGTCATCCCGAGCGCAGCGAGGGATCTGCTTTTCGTTCCCCTTCGTGTTCCATTCGTGCTCTTTGTGGTGAGCTTCGTCCACGCCTTGCATCGCACCGAGAGAGTGCACATTCGAGGAGTGCGGCAAGGCAAAACAGATCCCTCGCTGCGCTCGGGATGACAAGCTCCTGGTCGGCCGTGGCCAAATGCTAATCGCAAGTGCCAATTGCACACTACGGCAACTTGGGCTCCGTCACCCTGTACTCCACCGTCGCTCACTTGCTAATCACGCCGCACGCGATTCTCGGCCCAGCGTTGCCCGCAGGATCGGTTTTAAGGTCGTCGGCCTTCTCGTGGATCACAAGCGCCGTGCCGCTGTTCGCGTACGCGGAGTTCGCGCCTTCGGCCAAGGTTACGTCCGGAGCCTCAATCTTGGCCTTGGCTGTTCCTTTAGAGCTCGCCGTGAAGTTTGGCAGGTCGCCCGCGTGATGGCCGTCGGGGCTCATCAGGCCGTGCTTCTTTGCTCCAGGATTGAAATGCGGGCCAGCGGACTTGAAGGCGTCTGCGGGCACAGCCGGATCGGCCTCGCACTTGGCGTTCTGGTGAATGTGCAGGGCGTGCTCGCCCGGCGGCAGGTTCTTGAACTTCACCTGGATCACCACGCCGTTGCCGCTGGGCTTCAGAGTGGCCATGCCTACGCTCTCACCTTTTGCGTTCTTGAGTTCGACGATCTTCTTGGCCGGCTTGGTTGCGGCCGCGGCCTCCGAGCTGTGCGTCCACGCCACAGCCATCACCACAGCTCCCACCAGCAGCATGCGCGCATAGGTCTTCATTTTCCTGCTCCTTATCCGAGATGAATTGCCTGGGAGGGCCATTGTAACAACGCGGTCGAGGGCGACCGCGCCACACAAGCTGGCCGCGCACCACGCTGCAACCGCAGCCGTGGCGCTGCATCCAATATGGTACGCTTTCGATAGGGACAGTTTTTTGCGCCGCGCAGGCCGGCCGTCTCCCTTGATTAGCCGCCTCATTCAACATGATTAACAAACTCCTCGCCTGGATCTTTGGCACCCGCAACGAGCGCGAGCTCAAGCGTTTGCGGCCCATAGTGGAGCGCGTCAACGCGCTGGAGCCGGAGATCCAGCGGCTCACCGACGCCGAGCTGCGCGCCAAGACCGAGGAGTTCCGCGCGCGTATCGCCGAAGCCCTCAAGCCCTTCGATGCCGAAGTCGAGCAGGCCGCCGAAACCGCCGACCCCGACCACGTGCTCGACGCCCAAGCGCAGCGCGAAACCGAGGCGCGGCGCGAGGCCGAGCTGAAGCGCGTGCTGGATGACCTGCTGCTGCCCGAGGCCTTCGCGGTGGTGCGCGAGGCCGGGCGCCGCGTGCTGGACATGCGCCACTTCGACGTGCAGCTCATCGGCGGCGTGGTCCTCCACCAGGGTCGCATCTCGGAGATGAAGACCGGCGAAGGCAAGACCCTGGTGGCCACTCTGCCCGTGTATCTCAACGCCCTCACCGGCCGCGGCGTGCACGTGGTGACGGTGAACGACTACCTGGCCAAGCGCGACTCCGAGTGGATGGGGCAGCTCTACCGCTTCCTGGGGCTCACCGTGGGCGTGATTGTGCACGGCCTGGACGACGAGCAGCGCCGCGCCGCCTACGCCGCCGACGTCACCTACGGCACCAACAACGAGTACGGCTTCGACTACCTGCGCGACAACATGAAGTTCGACCTGAAGGAGTGCGTGCAGCGCGGCCACAACTTCGCCATCGTGGATGAAGTGGACTCCATCCTGGTGGACGAAGCGCGCACCCCGCTGATCATCAGCGGGGCCAGCGAGGAGTCCACCGACAAGTACTACCGTGTGGAGCGCATCATCTCCAAGCTGGAACCGGGCGAGGAGATCAAGCAGGGGGAAGACAAGGTCCTCACCGGCGACTACGTGGTGGACGAAAAGCACCACACCATCACCGTCACCGACGCCGGCTGGGAAAAGGTGGAAAAGCTGCTGGGCATCGGCAACGTTGCCGACCCGGAAAACTGGGCCCTGAAGCACCACGTGGACACCGCGGTGAAGGCGCACTCGCTCTACAAGAAGGACGTCCACTACATCGTCAAGAACGGCGAAGTGATCATCGTGGACGAGTTCACCGG
>CAZXVY010000009.1:0-21476 GCA_964644115.1 uncultured Terriglobales bacterium | reverse complement strand
CGTTGTTGATGGCGACCCAGGGATGGCGGAGGGCCAGGCGCACATCGTCCTCGTTCATCTCGAAGTACACCGCGCTCACGCGGTCGCGCCCGGCCAGCACCAGGTCAAGCATGGCCTCCAGCGGATCTTTCTTTTCGAGCGACGCGATCTCCGCCATGGTCTTGCCTTCGTATTTCTTCAGGCCGGGTTCGGGTACGGAGACGATCAGAACGCCTTCCGGGCCGCGCACTCCCAGCCAGGCGTTGTCGAAATCCGATCCTCGCAGCGTCAGGATGTCGTTGCGCATGGCCGCGCGCTGGGCGGGATCGCGCAGGCGGGCGAGAAAGGCCTGGGTGCCGCCGGCCTGGTACTTGGGCGGGATGCACGCGCTCAGCGTGGTGGAAGACGCCGTGTACGGATACTGGTCAGCGGTAACGTCCAGTCCGCCGGCCCGCGCCTTCTCGATGCGCGCCAGCACTTCGCCCATGCGTCCCCAGTTCTCTTTTCCCGCGGTCTTCAAGTGCCAGATCTCGACCGGCAGTCCGGCTTCGCGGCCGATGCGGAAGGCCTCGTCCAGCGCCTCCAGGACGCCGTCACTCTCGTTGCGGATGTGCGACGCGTAGATGCCGCCGTGCCGCGCCGCCACGCGCGCCAGTGCGATCAGCTCTTCGGTGGAGGCATAAGAGCCGGGAGCGTAGATGAGCGAGCTGGAAACTCCCATCGCGCCCTGCTGCATGGCTTCGTTGACCAGCGTTTCCATGCGCTGGAGTTCTGCGGGCGTGGGCGCGCGGTCGTCGTCGCCAATCACCAGGCGCCGCACCTGCGCCGCGCCCACGAACGTCCCCAGGTTGATGGCGGCGCCCTGCTTCGCCAGGCGCGCAAAATACTGGTCGAGCGTGCGCCAATCCACGGGGATGCCCAGGCGTTCCAGCCGATCAAGCTTGCGGGCTTCGCGCGCCAGGCGGTCGTCGAGCGGCGCCACCGAGCTGCCCTCGCCGGTGATTTCGCTGGTGATGCCCTGGGTGATCTTGCTGACCGCCCGGGGATCAATCAGCAGGCTGATCTCGGACTGCCCCAGCATGTCGATGAAGCCCGGCGCTACCACAAGGCCGGTGGCGTCAATGGTCTGCCGGGCGGTTGCGTCCGCGGACGCGCGGCCCACGAACGCGATGCGGTCGCCGCGGATGCCCACGTCGGCACGCACCCAGGGGTTGCCGCTGCCGTCTACCACACGCCCATTGCGGATGAGCACGTCGTACTGCTGGGCGAAGACTCCAAGGGAGAGCAGAAGAGGAAGACACAGACGAGCGATGACTTTCATGATTCTCCGGGGCAATTGTAATTGGTAATTTGTAATTGGTAATTTGCAATTTGTAGGTTGTAATTTGTAATTTGACAAATCACCGTGGGGAAATGTGGATAATAGCAAATTACGAAATTACAAATTACAAATTACCAATGCCACCCCCGCCGCCACCAGCGTCCCTGCCAGGTTGACGCCGTTGTTGTTCAACAGGCTGCGGGGCTCGGCGGCGGCGCCGAGCAAACTGTCCACGAACATGCCTGCGACCGCCGCCAAGGTGACCGCCGCCGCCTGCGTGAAGGAGATCATTCCGAACGCGGCCAAAGTCGCGGCCACCAGGCCGGCGGCCAGCCCTCCGGCCAGGGTCCCCGGCAGGCTCACGCCGCCGTTTGTGCCCGGGGGCACTGCGCGCAGGCTGGTAAGAAGGTAGGTGGGCCCGGCGGCGGCTTGCCCGAGTTCGCTGGAGACGGTGTCGGCCGCGGCCTCGGCCAGCGCCGCCGCCGCCGCCGCGAGCCACAGCGAAGGCAACGAACTGAAGGGCGCCGCCGCGGCCAGCAGCGCTGCCACACCGGTGTTGGCCAGCACCTGGCCGGCGGAGCGGCCTTGGCGACTCTCGGCGAGGCCCAAGCGGTGTTTGCGCTCGTAGCCCAGGCGCGTGCTGATCCAGGTGAGCAGGAACACCGATGTGAGGCCGGCGAACGCGCCCAGTCCTCCACCCAGAAACAGCAACAGGGAGACCATGGCGCCGGCGACTGCGCCTTGCGGCGTCACCGCTTTGAGCAAATGGGCCACCGTGGCCAGGGTGGCCGTAAGCAGGATGGCCGCGGCGAATCGCCGTCCGGGCAGCGCGCCGGGGGGCAGCGGAGCCGCCGTCAGGATGAGGCACGCAGCCAGTTCCCGGGGCAACCGCAGGAAGGGGCGCCGAATCCAAGCATCCAGTTTCCGGCGCCGGGCTCGCGGTTTCATGCCGCCTCCTGCGCCGGAGCGAGGGTTGCTGGCGCGGATTCCTGGCTCCCATTACAATACAGATTCAGGCTGGTCCGCGCAGTATCCGCATCGGAGGAGACCCGATTCGTACCCGCATGAAGTTGCAGCGCACGGCCGGGCTTGCGGCCCTTCTGCTTTTCTCACTGGCATGGACCAGTTGCGGCGACGTGTTCCGTCCCGTGGCCACGCCCACCTTTCCTCCGGGCGGCGATCCCGCCGCGCTCAAGAATGCCATCATCGTCAGCCAGAACGGCGCTCTGAACGGAAGCACGTATCACATTGACGTTTCCGGCGACACTAATACCATCATCCAGCCGGTGGGAATCCTGCCGGTGCACGCCACGCTGCTGGCCAACCAGGGCCGCACCTACGTGGCCAACCGCGACAGCGACAGCGTCACCTCCTACACCACCTTCCTGGAAACTTCGCCCACGCGCACCATCAGCCTTCCACTCGGTTCGGCGCCGGTGTTCGTGCACTCCACCCAGCTCAGCAACATGTACGTGGCGAATTCGGGGACCGACCGGGTGGGCATCATCTCTGTGTCCACGGAAACGCTGGTCGCAGAAGTGCAGTTGCTGGCCGGTTCCGTGCCCATGGCCCTCTCCCAGACCCTCAGTGGCGACAAGCTGTATTCCATCAACAATGGCTCGGGCACGGTGACGGTGATCGCCACCGTGGACCGCTCGATTGTCGAAGAGGTCGCCGTGGGGGCGCAGCCGGTGTGGGCGGTGATCAGTTCCGACGGGACGCGTCTGTACGTGCTCAACCAGGGTGACAACACGGTTTCGGTGCTGGAAACCGTGACCGACTCGGTGCTCAACACGGTGGCGCTGCCCGGCGGCTCCGCGCCCAGGTTCATGGTGTTCGATTCGCGACTGCTGCGCGTTTACGTGGCCAACACCGGGGGCAACAGCGTCAGCATCATCAACGCCGACCGCAACTCGCCCAACTTTCTGGCCGTCACCACCGTTCCTGTGGGCACCGCGCCCACGTCGGTCACCGCGCTCCCCGACGGTTCCCGCGCCTACGTGGCCAACTCCGGCAGCAACACCGTTTCGGTGATCAACACGCTGAACAACACGGTGACGAAAACCATCCCGGTGGGAATCGCGCCGCTGTCCGTGGGCTCATCGCCGGATAGCTTGCGGGTCTACGTGGCCAACTCTGGCTCGAACAACACTTCCATCATCCAGACTTCCAACGACACCGTGCTGCTCAACGTGCTGGCGCCCAAGAGCGACTTCGCCTGTGTTGACCCCGCGCCACCCGCACCGCCCACCTGTACGCGGCAGTCTCCGGTCTTCCTGATCGTCACCCCGTAGAGGGGTCGAAAAAAATGGGGCGGGTCGAAGACCCGCCCCTGCACATTGCGGAAGCTCTTGGCTGCGGACTACCCCACCACCACGGTTTCGCGTTCTGTTTTGCGGCGGCGGTTATAGTGCATGGCAATGTTCATGAACACGCTGCCGCTGGGCGTGTCCAGGCAGATCACCAGGGCCTCGGTGTCCTCACTGCCGGCGGTGCCGCGTTCGGCCGAGTGCAGTTCCGGGGGCGAGATGTGGAAACGAAAGCCGTCGTCGTTCAGGCTGGTGACGGCGTTGCCGATGATCTGGTTGGCCAGTTCGAAGATGGTCTCGCGCACCAGCTCCGCGGACTCCTCCACCGGCTCGCCCGCCAGCTTCGCGGCCACGCTGACCGCGGTGCAAGGCGCGAGGTCGAAGATCACGCGGCCCTCGATGTCGCCGCGGATGCTGATCACCGCGGCCACACCTTTGCGCCGGTAGGCTTCTTCTTCCATGCTGAGGTCGCCGATCTTGGTGGAGCAGCGCAGCAGCTCGGCCAGGACTGCGTCGGCGGCGTTGATGAAGGGCTGAATGAGTTCCATCTTCATGCCGTCACCTCCGCCGCCACCGCGGCCTCGCCCAGCACGTACTTCAGGACTTCGTACAGGACTTCCGGCTTCACCGGCTTCTGCACGAAGTGCCGGGCGCCCTTCTGCAAAGCGGCCACCACGTTCTCCTGGTAGCCGACGGAAGAGACCATGACGATGCGCGCCTCCGGATGCTGCCGGATGATGCGTTCGGTGGCCTCGATGCCCTCCATCTGCGGCATGGTGATGTCCATGAGCACGACGTCGGGCTGGGTGCGGTCGTATTCAGCGATGGCGGCGACGCCGTCACCGGCTTCGCCGGCTATTTCGCCGCCAAACTGCGTCACCAGCTTGCTGATGTTCTTGCGCGCGAACACGGAGTCGTCCACCACCAGGTAGCGGACCGGCTGGCCGTCTTGGCTGCGCCGTAGAGCTGTGTAGTTGTCCATGATTTCTTCTCCTTAAGAACTTCCGAGCAAGATTTTGGCGGCGCGGGCGCGCTCGGGAGCGCACTGCGCCTGAAGGGTGTTGGCCAGGGCATCCAGGGAAACCACGCGCTGGACGTGGCCGCGATCAATGGCCGCTTTGGGCATTCCGTTGACGGCGCAGGATTCGCCGGCCTGCGCAATGGTGATTCCTCCGGCGCTCTTCACCGCGCCCATGGCGTCGGCGCCGTCGTCGCCCATGCCGGTCATCAGGAGGGCGATTCCGTCGGGGCCGAACTCGGCGGCCAGCGAGCGGAACAGCACGTCCACGGAGGGGCGGTGCCCGTTCACTTTGTCTTCGTCGGAGAGCACCACCATGTCGCCCAGAGGCATGCGGCGGATGCGCATGTGCCGGTTGCCGGGGCAGATGAGCACGCGCCCGGCGTAGATCATGTCGCCCGACTGCGCTTCCTTTACTTCCAGAGCGCAGCATTCGTCCAGGCGTCGCGCGAACATTTCCGTAAAACCCTCGGGCATGTGCTGCACCACCAAGATGCCGGCGGGAAAGTCTCCCGGCAACTGGGAGAGCAGATCTTGAAGCGCGTTGGGCCCGCCCGTGGAAATGCCGATGGCCACGGTCCGGTCGGCCCGGGTGCGGGCGCGGAGGCGGAGCTTGGGCGCGCGCCGCGGCGATACCATGCTTTCCGGCCGGGTCAGCGGCACTCCCGTCTGGGCCGCGGTCTTGATTTTGGAGATCAGTTCGCCGGCAATCTCGTCCATGCGGGCGCCGGTGGCGTCCTTGGGCTTGGCCACGAAGTCGAACGCTCCCAGGGCCAGCGCCTTGAAAGTGGAGTTGGCGCCCTGGGTGCTGTGCGCGCTGACCACGATCACCGGAAGGCGGTGCTTGCGGGTGATCTCGCGCAGCATCTCCATGCCGTCCATGCGCGGCATCTCCAGGTCAAGAGTGATCACGTGCGGGCGCAGTTCCTCGATCTTCTTCAATCCGAACTCGCCATCCATGGCGGTACCCACCACCTCGATCGAGGAGTCGCGCTCCAGCATTTGGGGAATAAGCTTGCGCATGAGCGCGGAATCATCCACCACCAGGACGCGTACCGGTGCGGTCATGCGG
Organism: uncultured Terriglobales bacterium; assembly: GCA_964644115.1. Lineage (GTDB taxonomy): Bacteria > Acidobacteriota > Terriglobia > Terriglobales > Acidobacteriaceae > CAZXVY01. The sequence continues at coordinate 15,777 of CAZXVY010000009.1, read as the reverse complement.
TTACCTCCTCCAGCAGAGGAGAGCGGCCGTAGCGCTCGATGGCGGCAGCGACATCCAGAATCAGCACCACGGTGCCGTCGCCCAGGATGGAAGCGCCGCTGACCAGGTCGGTGGCCACCAGATGGTCGTCCAGGGCCTTGATTACCAGTTCTTCCTCGCGTACCAGGCGCTCCACCATCAGCCCGAACTTGCGGTCGGCGATGGCCACCACGATGACGAAAAACTTGCCGGGGCGCGACGGCGTCCCGCCCGCCAGCCTGTCCAGGCGGACCATGGTCAGGACCTGGTCGCGCAGTTGCATCACTTCGTGCTCGTCCACGCGGTGGAGGTCTGCCTGGTGCGCACGCGTGATCTCCACCACCGACGAGAGCGGCACCGCGTAGGTGCGATCCGCCACGCGGAACAACAGCGCCTGGATGATGGCCACCGTCAACGGCACCCGCAACTGGAAGCGCGTGCCCTGGCCGGGTGTGGTGACGATGGAAACCGTGCCCTTCAACCGCTCCACCACGCTCTTCACCACGTCCATGCCGACGCCGCGTCCGGAAATTTCCGTCACATGGTCAGCAGTGCTCAGGCCGGGATGGAAAACGAGGTTCAGGCCTTCGGCCTCGGTAAGGCGCGGGGCTTCGTCGGCGCCAATCACGCCCTTGGCGACGGCCTTGGCCAGCAGGCGTTCGCGATCAATGCCGCGGCCGTCGTCGGCCACTTCAATCACAATCTGGTTCCCCTGATGGTAGGCATGCAGGCGCACCGTGCCCTGCGGGTCCTTGCCGGCCGCCGCGCGGGCTTCGCCGGATTCCAGTCCGTGGTCCACGGCGTTGCGCACCAGGTGCGCCAGGGGCTCGGCCAGAGTGTCCAGAATGCTCTTGTCGAGCTCCGTCTCCTGCCCGGAAACCACCATTTCCACCTGCTTGCCGCGGGCCCGGGCCACGTCGCGCAGCAGGCGTGGGAAGCGGCGGAAGAGCTGCTCCACCGGCACCATGCGCACGCGCATGACGGATTTCTGCAGATCGTTGAGCACGCGCGCCTGGAAGGCGAGAGCGTCCGCCAGCTTCACCCGCAAGGGGTCCTTGGGGAAGCGGCGCTCGAACTCGTTCACCGACTCGTGCAGCATGGACTTGCCGATCACCAGTTCGCCCACCAGGTTGAGCACGTCGTCAATGCGCTCGGCGTCCACGCGCAGCGTGTTGTCGTTGGCGGCGGCGGCCGAAGGTTTGGCGGCAGTCTTCGCCGGCGCGGCAGCTTCCGGCGCCCGGGCCGCCGCGGGAGAAGATCCTGCGGCTCCCAAGGGAGCGCGATGCGGCTGCTGGGCGGAAAGCGGAGCGTTGCAGGGTTCAACCCGGGCCTGCGATACCAGGGTGGGGATACTGCACCGGCGCAGGATCCAGGCGGCCTCGCGGGCGCTGGCCACGGCCGCCTCGATGAAGGAGGCGGTCTCGCCGGGCTGCAGCGACTCCGGGCGGAAGGCCAGGATGCTGCCGGCTTCCTCGAAGGCGGTGCGCGCAAGCTGCACGGCGGCGCCCTGGATGGGGCAGTCGGGATCTATGTCGAGCGCGATGTTGAACACCGGGCCGCGGGTGGCTGCGTCCTGGATGAGCAGGCGCTCGTACTCGTTCCACGCAAACTGGATGCGCACCTCTGCGGCAGAAGGTTCCGGGGCAGGAGTCAGCCCGGCAATCCTGCGGAGCAGCGCGTCGGCGGAAGGCAACGGCCGTCCGTCCCGATAAGCCGCCAGCATCTTTTCGAAGGTGTCCACCGCGCTCAGCACGATTTCGGCGAACTCCGCCGGGTGGACGGACTGGAGTGAGAGCGCGTCCTCGAATTGGTGGGCCAGCTCGCTCAGCTCGCGGAAACCGCAGGCCGCCGAGTCTCCCTTCAGGGTGTGCACCGAGCGGCGGACGCTGCGCACCACTTCGGCGTCGCCGGGGCGCTTCTCCAGCTCCAGGCCGTCCTGGTTGAGCGCCTGCAGCAGCTCCTGCGCGCTGGAGAAAAACAGGTCGCGAAGCTCGCCCGCACCCTCTGGGGAGAAGAAACTCACTACATCACCTCGATGCGCTGATAGGCGGTGCCGTTGTTTACGTGGATCATGCGGAACTTGTCGGTGAGGCCGAACAGGCTCTCGGCGTGGCCCACGAACAGGAAGCCTTCCGGGTTCAGGCAGCGGTAGAACTTTTCGATCAGGCGCTTCTGCTCGGCCTCGTCGAAATAAATCATCACGTTGCGGCAGAAGATCACGTCGTTGCGCTGGGGCAGGAACTCGGTCTTGAGGTTGTGAAAGTCGAATTGCACCATGTCCTTCAGGCCCTTCTTGACGGCGTAGCGGTCGCCCACTTTGTCGAAATAACGCAGGCGGTAGGCGTAGTCCACGGGCTCCATGTGGTTCTCGGCGTAGACGCCTTCCTGCGCCGTGCGCAGCACCGAGTAGTTGATGTCCGACGCCAGGATCTCCACCTTCCAGGGGGGAGGGATGAGCGGTTTGGGCGAGGGCATGTCGAAGGGCAGCGGGTTGCGCAAGTAGTAGTAAGCCAGCGCGTCCGCCACCTGCATGGCGATGGTGTAAGGCTCCTGGCCGGTGGAGCAGCCCGCGCTCCACACCCGCAGGCTCCAGTCGCGCCGCGCCTGCTTCCGGTTGAGCAGATCCTCCAGCGTGCTCTTGTGGAAGAGGTCGAGCTGCGCCTTGTTGCGGAAGAAGCTGGTCTCGTTGACGGTCAGGTTTTCCAGCAGCGCCGAAAGCTCGCCTTTGCCGTCGCGGCTGGTGAGCAGGCGGTAATAGTCGTAGAAGGAGCTTATGTGCGTGGCCCGCAACCGCCGCTGGATGCGGTCGTTCAGGAAGTGCGCGCGACGCTCGTCAAAATACATGCCGCACTCCTGGTACACCAGGGTTTGCAGCAGCTTGCGCTCGGCATCACTCAGGGCGATTTCGGTGCCTAGGGACATGGACTCTCACTTTTTTCTGTAAGCTGCCGGCGCCAGCCGGTGCACTGCTAAGCCGGCGCGGCTGCGGCTGCCGCGGCCGCCTCGGCCGGGGCGCTCAACTCGCGGGTGTGCAGCAGTCGCACCAGGTCCACCAGGATGATCAGGCGACCCTTGTGCTTGGCCACACCGGTAACGTAGTTCAGTTCGGTATCGAACACCGTGGGTGGCGGCCCCACATCCGAGGGCGGCACCTTGAGCACCTCCGAGGCTGCATCCACAATCAGCCCCACCAGGCGCCCTTCCACCTCCGCCACCAGGATGCGGTTCTTCTTGTGAGGCTCCGCCTGGCGCGCCCCAAAGCGCTTGCGCAAATCCACAATGGAGACGATCTTGCCGCGCAGGTTGATGATGCCTTCCACGCATCCGGGCGCGTCGGGCACGGCGGTGATCTCAGGCACGCGCACGATTTCGTGAATCAGCGCGATGGGAACGCCAAAGCTTTCCCGTCCCACCCGGAAGCCGACGATCTGAAGGTCCTTGGCCATGGTCCCGGTCTCCTAGGAGCGTGCTTCCGCGGCGTAGCGTTCGGCATGCGCGCGGGGGTAATCCGCTTCCGGGCGGCGGGGTTGTCCCCCGTTGCGGCTGTTTCCATTTCCGTTCGCCAGGTCGAGCACGAAGCGGTCCATGGTGCCCAGCAGGCTGCGCGACATCTTGGTCATCTGCTCGGCGGACGCCGCCAGTTCGGTGGCGCCGGAAGTGGAGCGGCCCACCAGCTCGCGCATCTTTTCCATGGCGCGCATCACCGCCTGGGCGCCGGTTGCCTGCTCCTCCACCGCGGAGTTGATTTCGTGCGTGATTTCGTTCAGCCGGGTGGTGGCGCGGGCGATCTGCGTGGAACCGTTGGATTGCTCGTGCGTGGCCGCGCCGATTTCCTGCGAGAACTTGTACACTTCGGTGACTACGCTGGAGATTTTCTTCAGCGCCTGGCTCAGATCGTTGCCCATGGTCAAACCGTCGTTGACCATGGCGGTGCTGGTTCCCATGTTGTCCACCGCCTTGCGGGCCTCCTTCTGGATGCTCTGAATGAGGTCGCTGATTTCCTTGGTGGACTGCGCCGATTTTTCCGCCAGCTTGCGCACTTCGTCGGCCACCACGGCAAAGCCCAGGCCATGCTCTCCGGCGCGCGCCGCTTCGATGGCGGCGTTGAGCGCCAGCAGGTTGGTTTGCTCGGCCAAGTCGTCAATCACTTCGACGATCTTGCCGATGTCGTCGGCGCGGTGTCCCAGCACCGAAATGATCTCCGCCGAGGAGAGGATGGAGGAGTTGATGCGGGTGAGACCCTGGGTGGTCTTTTCCATGGTGGCAATGCCGCTCTGCACTTCGTCGCGCGAGCGCTGCGAAATGTCGACCAGCGACCGGGCGGTGTCCGCCACGCGCTGAATGGAGGCCACCATCTGGTCAATCGAGGCCGAGGTCTCGCTCACGTTGGAGGCCTGGGTCTGAGTGTTGCGCACCATGTTCTGCACGTTGATGCTCATCTCGTGCATGGTGCTGGTGACTTCATCAATCGCCGAGGAAGCGGTGACGCTGACCTTGGCGGAATCCTCCGAGGCGGCGGCCACCTGCATGGCGCCACTGGAAACCTGGCTGGCATTGTCGCGCACCTCCTTCACCATGCCCCGAAGATTGTCGGCCATGGAGGAGAAGGCGTGCGCCAGAGTGTCGCGCTCCGAACGCGGCTTGACGCTGATGGTGAGGTCGCCGCCGGCAATGGCTTCGGAATGCGCTGCCATTTCCCGCAGGTAGGTGACCATGTTGTTGAAGGTCTGAGCCAGCTCCCCGATTTCGTCGTTGCGCTGGATCTCCACCTTCTGCTCCAGGTCGCCGGAATTGCCGATCTCCCGCGCCACCGTGATCAGGTGCGCCAGCGGCCGGGTAATGGACCTGGCGGTGAACATCGCAATCCAGGCGCCGCCCGCCAGGGCCAGCAAGGTGCCGGCCAGGGTGGCGATCCAGGTGAAGGTGCCCGCCCGCCGGCTGGAGTCTCGCGACTCGTCCAGCGACTGCCGCACCCACTTGGAGGCTTCATCCAGCGGCTCAATGGATTTCCTGAGCCACTCGCCGGGGTCCTGCTGCAGATAGAAAATCTGCAGGTCGGCCACCGTGGCGTTGCCTTCGTCCACTTGCTTGCGTTTTTCCAGCAACGGCTTGGCAAAGTTCTCCGTCCATTGCGCTTCGGCTTCGCGCACGCGGACGAACGCCGCCCGCTGCTGCTCCGAACCCCCGCGGGACGACACCTCGCCCAGCAGCTCGCGGAGCGTGGTTGCGCCCGCGTTCATCGCGCTCACTTCGCGCGTGTCGCCGCTCTGCAGATAGTTGGCCAGGTACAGCCGGTTCTGCATCATCTGAAAGCGCACGGCTTCCGCCTTGCGCAGGGTTTCCAGCGCCTGGGCGGCGGCGGCGCTGGACGACTGCTCCCAGCGCACCGCCAGAATGTTCACCACGAAGAGGACCACCACGATCCCCAGAATGGAGCCGAAGCCCCAGTACAGTTTCTTGCCGATACTCATGGGAGACGCCTCTGCCGGCCCGAATTCGGCCTCGCCTTTTATTCGTTGTTGGTATTGTTGAAGCGGAATTCCACGATGGCGGTTGTGGTTTCGCCGGTGGCTTCATACTTCCACTTCTTCAGCGCATCCACCGCGGACTCAACCAGCAGCGGATGTCCGCCCACCACCTTGGTGTTGGTCACGCTGCCAGCGGCGGAAACGGTTACTTCCACCTTCACCACGCCGGCGACGTTCATCTTTTTGGCCAGTGCGGGGTAGACAGGGCTAACGCGGTTCACTACTTTCCGCGACTCCTGGGCCAGAGCCGATTGCGGTAACGCAATCGCAGTTGCCAGCAGGAGAGCGGAGAGAACGATTCGAAAAGCACGGTTTTTCACTTCAGGTTTCCTCCAGAGCGTAAGAATCTCGGGGCTGACTATGCACGATGAGGGCCAAGCCTCCCGGTGAAGCGGGGCCGGTCATATAAGCTGCTTGTTTGTTGGCAGTTACCAAGAGGTGGCGTTGAGCGGAAATTTCTGCAGGCCTGTTTACCAGTCTGATTCGTCTCAGGTTCGAACGCTGCTTTGGGCAAACCTCTCATCCTGAGACGACTTGAATCTCCCTGTTGTTCAGGTGGCAACGCCCCTGCTATTTCCCTTGACTCAAAATGAGATTCGGGATTACCGTGAAAACTAAGGGTAATGGTGTCATGGCGTTAGCCTCTTCCAAAGCCACCGAACCGATGCGGAGCGATAAGCGGCCTGCCGCCACAGCCGCCGACTCCCTGAAAAGTCTTCTGGCCCTGACTACCGAACTGGTTGGGGTCGCCGATCCAGAAAAGGCGCTCACCCAGTTCGTGGTCCATGCGGCGGACTTTCTCGGCTTCGGGCGCTGCTTCATCGCGCTCCGGGAGGGGGAAAGCTGTTGCGTCCGCTGGGCAGCCGAAGCCGGCGCCAGCCGGCCGCTGCAGCTCGAATTAAGGGCGCGGCTGGTGGAGCGGGTGCTGGCATTAGGGCAGCCCTTCTGGACGGACGACGCTTCCCAGGCTCCTGACGCCGATTTGTCTTCCTCTCCCTTCAGCGCCAAGCAGTACCTCCTGGCGCCCCTGATGGGTGTGGAGGGCGAGGCCCTGGGGGTTTTGGCCGCGCTCGACCGGCGGGACGGTGCCGGGATTACCGAGCAAGACGCAAAGCGGGCCCGCGCCCTGGCGGCGCAGGCATCCCTGCTGATCGAAGCCTGGCAGAACCTGGGGCTGGCGCGCCGCCATCAGGCGCACTCGGAAAACCTCACCACCATGGCCCAGGAACTGAGTTCCTCGTTCCGGCTGCCCGACTTCCTCAAGAACCTCACCACCCGCGTGGGCGCGATGCTGGGCGCAGGCACCAGTGTTCTGGCGCTGGCCCAGGGCCGGTCGCTGGAGGTAGCCAGTTACCAGGGACCGGGAGGCGCCCCGGACCGCAACCTGATGCGCCGCCTGAACTCTGCGCTCACTGACTTTGCCGGCGGGCGGCCGCAGCCGGTGGCCAGCGCGCCGGCGGCCGATCTGCTGGGCGCGGCCATGGCTTCCGCTCTGGGCTGGAGCGACCTGAGCGTGGCCCGCCTGGCCGGCCCGGATAACGAGTTACTGGGCCTGCTCTGCCTGGCCAATCGCGGCCAGGTGCTCAGCGAACTGGAGCGGGCGCTGCTGCAAGCCGTGGCCGGACACGCCGCCGTGGCCCTGGACAATTCCCGCCTGTTTTCCCGCATCGAGCACTCCAACCGCCAGTGGATGGAGATCTTCGACGCCATCACCGACTTCATCGTGGTCCACGATGAAAGCCATCGGGTGCAGCGCGTGAACCGCTCGCTGGCAGAGTTCATTGGCGTGCATCCCGCGGAACTCATCGGCGTCAGCATGCGCGCCCTGGTTTCCATCACGGCCGAAGCCGGCGCCACGCCCTGTCCCTTTTGCCGCAGCGGTCCCGAGGCCGACGAGTTTCTGCATCCCGTGCTGGAGCGTACTTACCTGGTGTCCACCTCGCGCACCCAGGGCGCGTTGCACGACGGCCAGCAGATCATCCACGTGCTCAAGGACATCTCCGACCGGCGGGAAGCCGAACGGCGTTACCAGGAGTTGTTCGACAACATTCAGGAAGGACTCTTCTTCTCCACGCCCGAGGGCCGCTTCATCGAGGTGAACGACGCCCTGGTGCGCATGCTGGGCTACACCAGCCGCGAGGAGCTGCTGCAGGCCAGCATCCCCGGCGAGCTTGATCTGGTCCCGGACCAGAGGCGCCGCTTCGGCGAAGCCATCGAGAAGACCGGCGCCCTGCGCAACTTCGAGGAAACCCTGCGGCGCAAGGACGGCTCGCTCGTCCATACCCTGCAGAACGCGGTGGCGGTGCGCGATCCCCAGGGGCGGGTGGTGCAGTACCGCGGCGTCATCCTCGACATCACCGAGCTGAAGAGCTTCCAGTCCGATCTGCAGCGCGAGCGCGACTTCAACAGCATGATCCTGAACAGCACCCAGAGCATGATCCTGGTGGCCGACACCGCGGGCTACATCAGCTACGCCAACCGGCGCTGCTACGAAGCCGGGGGATACCGCGAGGGCGAGCTGGTGGGCCAGTCGCTGGACAAGTTTGTGGCCCCCGAGCGCCGCAGCCAACTGGCCGATGTCCTGGCTGCCACGCTGCGCGGCCAGCCGGTGCAAAATCTGGAGCTGCCGTTCCTGCGCGGCGACGGCAGGATCGGCCACTTTTCCGCCAGCCTCAGCCTGATGCGCGACGAGGAACGCAAGTCCAGCAGCATCGTGGCCGTCATGACCGACGTCACCGATGCCGCCCTGCTGCAGGCCAAGCTCATGCACACGGAAAAGATGGCGGCGGTGGGACAACTGGTATCGGGCGTGGCCCACGAAGTGAACAATCCGCTCACCGCCATCCTGGGCTTCGCCGACCTGCTGGTGGACCAGCCCGACCTCCCCGAGCACGCGCGCCAGGACCTGCGCCTGATTGTGCAGGAGGCCCAGCGCACCCGCATGATCGTGCAGAACCTGCTCAGCTTCGCCCGCCAGATGCCGCCGCAGCGCAAGCCGGTGCAGGTAAACTCGGTGCTGCGCCGCACCCTCCAGCTCCGGGCCTACGACTTCGCCAGCCACGGCGTGGAGGTGGTGGAAGAGCTGGGCGAGCTGCTGCCGGAAATCGTCGGCGACTCGCACCAGTTGCAGCAGGTTTTCCTCAATATTCTCAACAACGCCTACGATGCCGTGCGCGAAACCGGACGCCGCGGCCGCATTGAGATCCAGTCCGGCCGCGAGAACGGGTCGGTGGTCGTCTCTTTCCGCGACAACGGCAACGGCATCACCGCACCTGACCGCATCTTTGATCCTTTCTTTACCACCAAGGAGGTGGGGAAGGGGACGGGCCTCGGCCTGAGCATCTGCTACGGCATAGTGCGCGAGCACGGCGGTGAGATCACTTGCGAAAACCGCCGCGACTCCGGCGGCGCCGTCTTCCGGGTGAAGCTGCCGCTGGCTTCCGAGCAGGTCATGGCCGAAACCGCGGGAGACTGATGGGGACCATGGCCCGGCCTTTTGCCGCGCCGTTGGATAGGCTTCAACCCGGGGGCTTCGGCCCCTGAGGCATCGCCCAAGTGAACGCTAAGGAATCCATCCTGGTGATCGAGGACGAACCCTCGGTCATGACGCTGGTGTGCACCGCGCTGGAGCGCAGCGGCTATTCTGTGGTCCCGGCGGTTTCCGGGGCCGACGGCTTGCGCAGGCTGGCCGCGGAGAGCTACCGTGGCGTGATCAGCGACATGCGCATGCCCGGCGGAGTCAGCGGCGCCGACGTCCATGGCTGGATCCTGGCCCACCGTCCGGAGCTGGCGCAGCGCATCATCTTTATCACCGGCGACGTGGTCAACGACGAAACCGCCGGCCTGCTGGCGCGCACCGGCGTCCCCTACGTGGAGAAGCCGTTTCGCGTGCACCAGTTGATGGAAACCGTGCAGCAGGTGTTCGGGAAGCCGTCATGAGCAATGAATTCCGCATCCAGTTCCTGATCGTGGACGACCAGGCCTCGATCCGCAAGCTGTGCCTGACCATCGGCGCGGCCCAGGGCTTCGATTGCGCCGAGGCGGAAAGCGGCGAGGCCGCCCTCGCCTACCTCGAAACCCATTCTCCGGACATCATCCTCAGCGACCTGCGCATGCCCAACATGACCGGCTTGGACTTCCTCAAGCAGGCCAAGAGCATGCTGCCGCGCACCGAGATGGCCATCATGACCGGCCACGGCTCCATCGAGAGCGCCGTCCAGGCCATGAAGATGGGCGCCTACGACTACATCACCAAGCCCTTCCGCGTGGAGGAACTCAAGCTGGTGCTGCAGCGTATGGCGGAGAAAGTCCGGCTGGTGGCCGAGAACCAGTTCCTGCGGGAGCGGGTGAACGCGGAAATGGAACTGCACGGCATCGTGGGCTCCTCCGCCAAGATCCAGGACGTGCTGCGCATGGTGGCCCGCTTGAAGGACACCCGAACTCCCGTGCTCATCACCGGCGAAAGCGGTACCGGAAAAGAGCTGGTGGCCCGCGCCATCCACTTCCGCGGCTCGCTCGCCGGACGCTCCTTCGTGGCCGTGGACTGTGGCTCCCTGGTCCCCACCCTCATCGAGAGCGAACTCTTCGGCTACGAGAAGGGCGCCTTCACCGGCGCGGTCAAGTCCAAGGAAGGCCTCTTCCAGGCGGCCCACGGCGGCAGCATCTTCCTCGACGAAATCGGCGAGCTGCCCCTGGAGCTTCAGGCCAAGCTGCTGCGCGCCCTGCAGGAAAAAGAAGTCCGGCCGGTGGGCAGCAATCATAAGGTGAAGGTGGACGTGCGCGTCATCGCCGCCACCAACCGCGACCTGGAGGCCGCCTACAAGAACGGCACCTTCCGCAAGGACCTCTTCTTCCGGCTGAACGTGGTCTCGCTCCACATGCCCTCGCTGCGCGAGCGCAGGGTGGACATCCCCATGCTGGTGCAGTGGTTCCTGGACCGCTACAGTCCCGACCAGGAAATGCACATCACCGAGAACGCCATGCACTGCCTGCTGCAATACGACTGGCCGGGCAACGTGCGCGAGCTGGAAAACTGCATCGAGCGCGCCCTGGCCCTGGGCGACCACAAAACCATTGACCGGGACGACCTCCCCGAGGCCCTGCGCTCCACCGCCGGCGCGGCCGCGACCGACCCCGGCGGCGCCTCAGCCTCCACCGACCTTGAAGACATCGAGCGCCACACCATCCAGCGCGTCTTTGAGCAGGTGGAGGGCGACAAAACCCTGGCCGGCAAAATGCTGGGCATCAGCCGCGCTACCCTCTACCGCAAACTCAAGCGCTACAAGATCAAGACCCACGAGGGCGAAGCGGGGGCGGAGTAGCCCTCGGCCAGCCCTTCGCGGCGCCTTGCGGTGAAACCAATGCGTGAGACGCTGTGTCAACCTGAGACTCCTCTGCCCCCACCAGCCGCCCCTGTCAGCCAGGTTCAACTATATGAAAACAAAATCCTTAGCTTAGACTCTCCCCTGTTACACACCTTTGGCCGCTCTCTTGCACTACCGCCAGCCGAGTAGCTTCACGCCCGTTCGCAGCGGTCATGTCGGCCCCCGACGGCACGACGGGAGTGGAGCGGCAACCTAATCAATCAAAACTGTTCCGACCCTGGTTTCTCCCGGGCGCGTTTGCGCCACGGTTGAGAGTCCGGGCTAATGGGGGCGAAGTGCTTTTTAAGAATGAAGCGACTGCTGTTGAAGATTCCACGGTGGGCAAGCTGGCCGAGTTTTTTCCTGAGGCCACGCCAGTGAGCGTCCCGGTAAGGCTGCGCGCCACCGACGCCGCCGGCAACCCCTTCAGCCAGGAAACCCAGATCGAGTTCTGCACCTCGCGCGAGGTGCTGTTTGCGGCCGCAGTTCCGCTGGAGTTTCAGGAGCGGATCCTGCTGGAGAGCGCCTGCGGTTCCTTTACTGCCGATGCATCCGTGGCCGCCATGCGGTGCGATAATAGGCGGCGGGCGGTGGCCGCTCGTCTGGCGCGCCGCGTTCCCAATTGGATCCTCCCTCAATGAGCCGAATTGCACAATCGAAGGAAGCCGCCGCCCAGTGGCGCGCGGCCCGGCAGCTCTACCTGGTCTATGCCGCCCTGGTGCGGCAGTTTGAGCTGGGCATCGAGCCCTCCCGCGAGCTGGAGAACCCGGCCGACCGCTCCGAGCCGGAAGTGCTGGAGCGGGTGTGGAAATGGTTTGACGAGATGGACGAGCGCGTGCAGGTCTTCCAGTTGCGCCAACTCATGCAGTTCTCGGCGCTGGCCACCGAGCAGACCCTGCACCTGCTGATTGACCGTCACCTGGGCAAGGCGGCGCACACTGACGCCGACCGCGACAAGGTGGATTTCCTTCTGGTGCAGTACTACGCGCACTGCGTCTCGCCGGAACTCAGCGAGCGCGAAGCCGAGTTTGCGGGCGTGGCGGAGGTGCTCAAGCCGGTACTGGGTGAGGTTGCCGGCCCCGCGCCCGAAGACCTCCGCCCGCTGTCGCAGGCCCTCGAAGTGCTGCGCTGGTGCCGCACTCTGGACGACATGCTGCAGAACGGCGTGCTCGAGCACGGCCGCCGCCTCAAGGCTTCCATCGGGGAGAAGTACTTCCAGTCCGCGGCCCTGGTGGAATTTGTGCGCTTCAACTTCTTCCTGCGCCGGGCCTTTTTTCGCATCTTGCAGACCGACCTGCATGCCGTGCGCCGTACCCTGGACGAACTGGAAAAGAAGGGCCACAGCCTCGTGGACTGCGCCCAGGCCGGCCTCTCCGACCAGGAGTCGCTGGCCGCGCTCCGCCAGAAGTGCCTGGACTGGAAGCAGCCCTTCCTGGCTTCCTACTCTTCCGGACGGCTGCCCTTTAACGAGATTGTTGCCGTGCGCAAGGCGCTGGAGCTCGCGCTTACCCAGCCTCCGCTTCAGCCCAAGCCGGTCGAGACCGTGGCCGCGCCTGAGCCCGCGCTCCCAGCCGCAGCACCGGCAGCGGCCATCGAGGTGGCGAAAAGCGAGCCTCAGGCCCCGGTCGCGGAACCGGCTGCCGCCAGAACGATTGCGCCTCCCAAGCCGGCTGCAACTTCCAAGCCGGCCGCGGTTGCGGCTCCTGCGGCGCGCGCTGGGATGAAGCCAGCACCGCCGCCCGCTCTCAAAACGCAGCCGCCCGTCAAACCGGCGCCCGCGCGGAAAGCGGAGGCAACCACCCAGCCGCCGGCTCCGCCGGTTGGCGACGTGCAGAGTTGTCTTGAGGGCATTGCCGAGCAACTTTTCGCCAGTGCGGGCAAGGCCGCGGCCGCCGCCACCACGGTGATCGTGGGCAAGGCCAAGGTGGTACTCTCCTCTTGGGAAGTGGAAGCCTTTGTTCGCGGCGGAGACGAGGCCAGCGACGTTCTGCAGCGCACCGTAGCCGCCCGCGCCCTGCTTGCCGATGCTGTGGAAAGCCGCAAGCGGGGCGGTGATTCCGATGAATTGCTCGCCACCATCGCCCTGGCACAAACCGAAGCTGACCAGGCGCAACTCCAGATGGAAGCGGCCAAAAAGGCCCGCAACCTGGATGCGGCGGTGAACCTGGCGGCTACCGCCAAGCGCCTGCTGACGCTGATTACAGAGGCGAAAAACCTGGCGTCCCAGACGCCTGCCATGGAGATGTCCCGTTGAAACAGGAACACGTACTGATCGTTGCCGACGATACCGAGTTCGCCCATAGCGTCATGGGGCGCTGGCAGAGCGAGCGCAACGTCCCCGAGTTCACGCTGACCAGCGCCCGTTCCTTCCATGCGGCGCCCACCGCGGATTTTGATCTGGCCATCACTGGCCTGCTTCACGGCCCGGAGACCACGGCCATTCTCGATACCCTGAGCCAGGGCCCGGCGCCCGTCATCGGGGTCGTCGCCGACGGCGCCAGCCTGGTCAAACTGCGCGGGCAGCATCCCATGCTGGGGTTGTGCCAATACGACGGCTGGGTGGAGCTGCTGGTGTTGCTGGGTCGCGAAGCCCTGCGGCGCTCGGAGGCGCAGTCCAGGGCACGCCGGGCGGAATCGGAAGCCCGGGAAGCCCGCCGTCAAGCCACCCTCGGCCGCTACATGCTGGAGATGCGCCACAGCCTGAGCAACGCCCTGACTTCCGTGCTCGGGCACTCCGAACTCCTGCTGCTTGAACCCGGGGCGCTTTCCGCGCCGCTGCGCGACCAGGTGGACACTATCCATCACATGGCTCTGCGCATCCATGAGGTTCTGCAGAGATTCTCGTCTCTAGACACCGAACTCAAGTTCGCTGAGAAAAAATCTCAGGGTGAGACCATTTGCCCCGCCTCGCTGGCGGCCGAGCCACGGTGAGACGGCCAGCCCTTCCCTCGTAACTGTCTTGGTTCCCGACCACTTAGAAGTTTTCTGAGCCACACACCCAGAAATCCCGGGGTTATGGCCGGGGGATTGCAATATCTCCAGTTGGAGAATGGCTCCCCCGAGGCATGCAGTTGAAGAAAATTCTTATTGTTGATGACTCTCCGGCCGAACTGCGGCTGATCCAGAACGCTCTCGATCAAGCCGGATACCGTTCCGTAGCGGTGCACGACCCTGGCCGCATCGAGCAGGTCATTGAGGCGGAGCGTCCCCACCTGATCCTTCTGGACGTGGTAATGCCCGCGCGCAACGGTTTCCAAGTGTGCCGCGAACTCAAGAGTCATTCTGCCTTCGCAAAGATCCCGGTGGTTCTGGTGACCTCCAAGAGCACCCCCAGCGACAAGTTCTGGGGTGAGCAACAGGGCGCCGATGGTTACGTGGTCAAGCCCTTTACCAACCAGCAACTGCTGGGCGCAATCCAGAGGCTGGTCTAGGCAAATATGAACTCCCTGCATACCAACACGGACCAGGCGCTACCTACGGCCGAGCTGTTGCAGCCTGAGGCCGGGCCGGCCGGCGCTGCTCCCGCCTTTGAGGAGCGCGAGCCGGAGCGCCAGTACTGCTTGTTCCGAGCCGGTCGCGAGCGCTTCTGCCTGAACGTGCTGGATGTGGAAGAAGTGGTGGAGTGGAGGCCGGTGACGCGACTTCCGCTGGCCCCTGCGTTCCTGCTGGGAATCTTCAATCTGCGGGGCGCCATTGTCCCCGTGATTGACATTGCGTTTACCGAAGGCCGCCGGCCGGACCTCACCCCCAAGCATGTGGTGGTGACCCGGCTGCAGGGCGGCGCGGAGCGCGGCGACCTGCGACTGGGTCTGGCCGCCGACGAAGTCATCGGCACCTATACGACTTCAGAACCGCTGCTGGTGGAAGAAGCGCCGCTGGGCGTGCCTCACTGCTGCGGCATGCTGCGGCAGGACGACCGTTTGGCTTTGGCGCTGGACCTGGGCCGCCTCAACGCGGCTTTTCCCGTTCCCGTGATTTAGCAACGTAGAGACGTTGCTTGCAACGTCTCCGCGAAAACAAAGTTTCGGATGTCCGGCCCGATAAAGCCGGTCGAAAAATGGAGGAAGTTATGAAAGGCCGGCTGAAATCAACTCTGACCATCCTGGCTGCAGTGAACGCGGCCGCGCTGTTTGCCGTCATGTTTCTGGCCTTCGGCGCAGGAGCGCGCTCGGGCGTGTCCATTGCTGACTTCAGCGCCATGGACTCCACCGCGGGCGGCGAACTGCTGCTGGCTTTCCTTACCTGCTGCGGCGTGGCCGGTTATCTGTGGATGAAGCTGGGCAGCGCGGTCGCCGCGCCCCTGCAACAGATCACCGAATTTGCCGAGCGGCTGGGCGCAGGCGACTATCGCGCCAAAGCGGTGCTGGACGGCGAGGACGACTTCACTTACATCGCCCAGAACTTCAACCGCGTGGCCGACAAAGTGTCGCGCGCCAACACCAACCAGGAAGCGCAGGACGCGCTGCAGCGCAGCGTCACCGAGTTCCTTACCATCACCAGCCAAATCGCGCGCGGCGACCTCACCTTGCGCGGCAAGGTGACCAACGACGCCCTGGGCAACGTGGTGGACTCGGTGAACTACATGCTCGACAACTTCACCAAGGTGCTGGAGCGCGTGCGCAACGCGGCCATCGACGTTTCTTCCAGCGCCAACGAGATCCTGATGTCGTCCGAGCAGATGTCCAGCGGCGCCACGCAGCAGGATCAGGAAATCACCAACACCTCCTCGGCCGTGGAAGAGCTCACGGTTTCCATGAAGCAGGTGTCCAACAACGCCGGGGCCAGCGCGGAAGCCGCGCGCCGCGCCCTGGACGCCGCCGAGCAGGGCAACCGCTCGGTACGCGACACCCTGGAAGGCATGCAGCGCA
>CAZXVY010000008.1:0-22385 GCA_964644115.1 uncultured Terriglobales bacterium | reverse complement strand
AGCTTCATCTTGTGCACGGGATTGAAGAAGTGCATCCCCAGACATTGCTTCGGACGATAAGTCACCGACGCGATCTCCGTGATGCTGAGCGACGACGTGTTCGACGCCAGGATGGTCCCCGGCGGGCAGATCTTGTCCAGCAGGGTGAAGATCTCGATCTTCGACTCGATCTCTTCCGGCACCGCTTCGATGACCAGGTCGGCGGGCCGCGCGGCTTCTTCCACCGACCCGGCAAACTCAATGCGAGCAATAGCGGCGTCGGCATCGGTGCGCGGCACCTTGCCCAGTTCTACTGCCTGCTCCAGGTTGCCGCGGATTTCGCTCTCCGCCTTGCGCAGGCTGGCGGGCAGCACGTCTTCGAGGATGGTGCGGTAGCCGCCCAGCGCGGCCGCGTGGGCAATGCCGCGCCCCATGATTCCGGCGCCAATCACCGCCACCGTCTGGATCCCCGCCATCTACGGCGCTCCGCCCTGAAGCTGCTCCAGCACCTTGCTGTAGGCGGGGTCGGACTGGAGCATGTAGTCGGCCAGCCGCTTCTTTTCCTCGTCGGTCATGGAGGGAAGGTTGGCGGTGATGCGTCGCAGCGTGGCAGCAATGTCGTCCACGTAATTCATCATGCGTATGACTTCGCCGGTTGCAACCATCGGATACGCTCCTTACATCGAGAACAATGTTCGCGCCGTATTGTCCCTGTTGCCGCGCATTTAGTAAAGCCGCGGCCACCGCCGGGCTCGCGCCCATTCCCTTGGGCGGTTGGCCGCAGGGCCCAAGGAAGTTTGGGGAGAGAAGGTGGAATGCCGCCTAGGCCAGGTACTCTTCGCCGGAGGCGGCAGGAACAACTGATGGCTGCTGCACAGTGCGGTCGGCAACCTCCGTCATCAGCGCCAGCCGCCCGGCCAGCGCCGGCTTCAGCGCTTGCGGGTCGAAGCGCCAGGTCCAGTTGCCTTCCGGGTGGCTGGGGATGTTCATGCGCGCCTCGCTGCCCAGTCCGAGCACGTCCTGCAGCGGGAGGATGCACAGGTTGGCGGGCGAATCCAGCGCGGCACGGATGAACGCCCATTGCATGCCCTCGGCATCGCGCCCCAGGTAGGCTTCGGCCTGGCGGCGGATTTCCTCCCCGGCAGTGTTCTCCCACCAGCCGCGCACCGTATCCGTATCGTGCGTGCCGGTGTAGACCACGGTGTTGGTCTCGTAACGGTGCGGCAGGTAGATGTGGGCGCCGGGGTTGTCGAAGGCGAACTGCAGAATGCGCATCCCCGGCAGGCCCCAGCGCTGCCGCAGGGCGTGGACTTCGGGCGTGATGTAGCCCAGGTCCTCGGCGATCAGCGGCACTTCTCCCAGCTCCCGACGCAAGGCCGCGAAGAAGGCGTCGCCCGGCCCGGCCACCCAGCGGCCCTTCACTGCGGATTTTTCTTCTGCGGGAATTTCCCAGTACTGCTCGAACCCGCGGAAGTGGTCGAGCCGCAGGATGTCACAGGTCTTCAGCGCGGCGCGAACTCGGTCCACCCACCACTGGAATCCGCGGGCCGCCATGGCGTCCCAGCGATACAGCGGATTGCCCCAGCGCTGGCCGGTCTGGCTGAAGGCGTCGGGCGGGACGCCGGCCACCGCCCAGGGCTCCAGGTCGTCCCGCAGGCAAAACAATTCGGGATGCGACCAGACGTCAGCCGAGTCGTAGCTGACGAAAATGGCCAGGTCGCCCACCATGCGCACTCCCCGGGCGCGTGCGGCATCGCGCAGGGCGCGCCATTGCTCGAAGAAGAAAAATTGCAACACGGAGATGATTTCGATTTCCGCCGCCAGCTCAGCCCGCGCGCGGGTCAGGGCCTCCGGGTAGCGCCGCGCCAGTTCCTGGGGCCACCGGTTCCAGGAGTCGCCCGCATGGCGCTCGCGCAGCGCATCGAAAAGCGCAAAGTCCTCCAGCCAGGCGCCGTTTTCGGCGCGGAACCGCTGGTATCGCTCGCAGCCGGCCGGGGCGGCCTGGAGCAGAAAGTTCTGCGCGGCTGCGCGCAGCAGGGGAAGCTTCTTCGAGCGGACCCGTTCGTAATCCACCGGGCCGCCGCCAGCAGCCGGCAGGCCCCGAAGCTGCGTCTTCGCAATCCAGCCGCGCTCCGCCAGCCGCTCCAGGCTTATCAGCAAGGGATTGCTGGCGAAGGCAGAGGTGGCGGAGTAGGGCGAATTGCCCAGTCCCAGCGGGACCAGGGGCAGCACCTGCCACAGCGACTGGCGCGCCGCGGCCAGGAAATCGAGGAAATCGTAGGCCCCCGGGCCCAGGTCCCCAATGCCCCCGCGCGCCGGCAGCGACGTAGGATGCAGCAGGATTCCGGAAGCGCGTTGGAAAGAAGCAGTCATCAGCACTTGGCACTTGGCCACGATTCGGCGCCAAGGGCCGGCATCCGGCGGTCAACCCTGTCCACGGCCAAATGCCAAGCGCCAAATGCCAACTGCCGATTCGAGATCTGCTGGTTTGCTCGATGCAGCTTCTACAACCCACCCTGTCCCAGCCGCTCGAACTCCTTCTTGTTCTTCTTGATGGTGCCGTCCTTTTCCATGCGCTGCACCAGGTCGGAGGCAAACACCTGGAGCAGGGCCTGGCGCTTACGGCTGAGGAGGTCTTCGTGCACCTGGTTGCGCTGCTTCTCCAGCTCTTCGGGCGACGGCTCCTTGCGCTCCAGGATGGAAAACACGGCGCCCCCGCGCGCGATGGCGATGGGCCCGCTGATTTCTCCGGGCTTCATGCCGAAGGCGATGGAGGCCGTCCCGGTCATGGAGCCGAGGTCGGGTACCTGGCTGCTGCCGGTGACCAGTTCGCTGGTCTTGATTTCGGCGCCCAGTTCCCTGGCCGCCAGCTTGAGGTCGTGGGCGGCGCGGGCGCGGTCGGAAAGCTCGGCCGTCTTCTGGGCCACCAGGCTGCCGGCGCGCTCGTTGCGGAATTCATTTTCCACGCGGCCGCGGATCTGCTCCAGCGTAGGCGTGCTGGCAAGCTGCACGCCAATCACCTCGAACAACGCCGAGCCCTGCTGGATGCGGGCCAGCGCGGGCGCAGCGTTCTCCTTGGCGCGGAACACGGCTTCCATGAACTGCGGCGCAAAGCCGATGCCGGGCAGCGACTCGCCGCGCGCGAAGAAGTCGGTGGTTACCACCGGCAGCCCGCTCGCGGCCGCAGCCGCGGCCAGGCCGGAGGCCCGCCCGTCTCGCTCCAGCTTGCCGGAAAGATTCTCCATGGCCTTGGCGGACTTCTCGGCGCGCACTTGCGGCTCGAGGGTGCCGCGCACTTCCTCCAGCGTCCGCACCCCCGCCGGCTGGTGCTTGTCCACGCGCAGGATGTGGAATCCGTAGGACGTCTTTACCAGCTCGCTGAGCTTGCCCGGCTCCAGGGTGAAGGCCGCTTGCTCGAATTCGGGCACCATGCGCCCGCGGGTGATGCCCTCGTAGAGTCCGCCGCTTTCCGCGCTGCCCGGGTCCTCGGAGTGCTTGCGCGCCAGCTCTTCAAACTTCGCGCCCTTGCGCAATTGCTGCACCATGCCCTCGGCCTTGGCGCGCGCCTCGGCCACGCCCTTCTCGTCCACCTTGCCGTCGGCGCCGGCCGAAGGCGTCTTGATCAGGATGTGGCGCACGTCCACCGACTCCTCCATCCGGTACTGCTCCCGGTGCTGGTTGTAGAAGCTTTCCAGGTCCTCCCGGGTCACTTCCACCGGCACGCTCGCCGGGCTGGCCACTACGTAGCGCGCCTTGCGCTTTTCGGGGTTGGCGTTCTCGTAGCGCTTCTTGTTGGCCTCGAACCAGGCCTTCACTTCCGCCTCTGCCGGCTGGAGGATCATGCCCAGGGACTCGCTGGTAAGCACGGCGTACTCCAGCTTCACCTGGGTGTTCAGGCGGATGAGCTCGAAGTTCACGTCCTCGGGCGTCACCTGCACGGTTCCCGTAACCACTCCCGAGAGTTTGCGAAGCAGCAGGAATTCCTTCTGCTCGCGCTCGAACTCCGCCACGCTCATGCCCATGGCCTGGCGCACGAAGCCCTCGTATTTCTCCTGCCCGATGAACTTCCCTTCGGGAAACAGGTACTGGGCAAACCCGCCGCTGTGCAGCTCGGCGCGCAGTTCCTCGTCCCCGGCCTGCAGGCCCAGCCGCCGGGCCTCGGCCAGCATGGCCTTGCGGATCACCAGTTGTTCCGCGGCCTGCGCGCGGAAGAAAGGCAGCAGGTTCTGGGGAAGGTTGCGCGGGAACTGCTCGCGGGCCATGCGGCGCGCGGTTTCATCCACTTCGCGCAGGGTAATGTCCTGGTCGTCCACCCGGGCCACCAGGCCGGACTGGTCATCCAAGTCGCCGAAGCTGAACGAGCCCGGAACCAGGGTGATGACCAGCATGAAACACACGATGAAAAGAAACCCGCCAATCAGGATGCGGGCGCTGGTGCGCGACGACTGCAGGAATCGGATCATGGGTACCGTGAACTCCGGTGAATTGGGCTGGGGCTGAAATTCAATTATAAAGTATGGCGGCGCTCTCAGGTCTCAGGTGTCCGGCATTCGGCGTCAAGTCAACATGCTGCTGGCTCTCCAAATCGGAACCATCGCGCCCACCCTGGCCGGGGTGGCGTACTCGCTGCTCTGCCTGCGGGCGGCCCGCAATTTCCGGGCGACCTGCAGCTTCCGGCCGGCCCCGAACCCTGTTGCCGGAGACTTCGCGCCGCCCGTCTCCGTGCTTAAGCCGGTGCGGGGGTCCGATCCGGAAGCATACGAGAACTTCCGCAGCCACGTGGAGCAGGATTATCCCGAATACGAGGTCGTGTTCGGCGTGGCCGATGCCGCCGACCCTGCGGTAGGCGTGGTCCAGCGGCTGATGCAGGAACATCCCGACCGCAAGATCCGCCTGGTGGTGTGCCCGAAAAATCTGGGAGCGAACCGCAAGGTGAGCAGCCTGATCCAGATACTGGCCGAAGCGCGGCACGAGCACGTGGTCTTCGCCGACAGCGATATCCGCGTGCCGCCTGATTACCTGCGGCGGGCGCTGGCGCCGCTTGCCGACCCGGCGGTGGGAATGGTCACCTGCCTCTACCGCGGCGTTCCCGCCGCCACCCTGGGGTCGCGCCTGGAAGCCCTGGCCACGGCCGCGCAGTTTGCTCCCGGCGTGCTCGCCGCCCGCCTGCTTGATGGAGGCTTGCGTTTCGCGCTGGGGTCCACCATCGCAACCTCACGCACGGTCTTGAAAAAAATCGGCGGACTCGAGCCGCTGGCGGACTACCTGGCCGACGACTACGAGCTAGGCGCGCGCACCGCAGCCGCCGGGTTGCGCGTGGCGCTTTCCGAATTGGCGGTGGACCACTACCTCCCCCCGTACACGCTGAGCGAGTTCCTACGGCATCAGCTTCGCTGGGGACGGGGCATGCGCCAGTCGCGGCCCGCCGGCTATGCCGGCCTGTTTGTCACCTACCTGCTGGTTTGGGCGCCGGTTGCCGCGGTTGCCCTATCCTTTTCGCAAGAGGCCACCCCTTCTTTTTCGCCGGCGGCCGCGGCCGTGCTCACCGCGGGCATCGCGTTTCGGCTGGCGGTGGCGTATCGAGTCGGCATTCGCATCCTCGGCGACCGCGCCCTCTGGCGGCGCTTGTGGCTGCTCCCGCTGGCCGATTTCCTGGGATTGCTGGTCTGGATAGGAAGCTACACCGGCCGCCAGGTATCGTGGCGCGGCGAAAGATTCCGGTTGGAGAGGGGCAAGCTGCGCCCGATGTAGGGGGCAGAGGGGAGGCTTGCGAATCTATCCGTAGAGACGTTGCTTGCAACGTCTCTCCTCCCTCCTCTCTCCTCCCTCCTACCTCCTCCCTCCTACCTCCTCCCTCCTGTTAATCTTGTGGCCCTTCTTATGAGCACCTTCGCTATCGGCGTGGATCTGGGCGGGACGAACCTGCGGGTGGCTGCCGTGAGCGACGACGGGCGCCTGCTGGAGAACGTGGCGCGCGACACCGGCTCGCGGCGCGGCCGCGACGCCGTGCTCGACGAGATGTGCGCCGCCATCCGCGAGGTGGCGGGGCGGCACGCGGCGCTGGGGTCGCCGGCGGGCATCGGCATCGGCGTGCCCGGCATCATCGACATGGAAACCGGGCTGCTGCGCGAGTCTCCCAACCTGCCCGGCTGGCACGACTACCCGGTGCGCGACGAGATCGAGCGCCGCCTCAAGACCCGCGTGATCCTGGAGAACGACGCCAACGCCGCTGCCATGGGCGAATTCTGGATGGGCGCCGCCCGCGACGTGGACGACAGTTGCATGATCACCCTGGGCACGGGCGTGGGCGGAGGCCTGGTCTTCGATGGACACCTGTGGCACGGCATGACCGGCATGGCCGGCGAGCTGGGCCACATCACCGTGAACCCGGAAGGCCCGCCCTGTGGTTGCGGCAGCCGGGGCTGCGTGGAGCAGTACGCCTCCGCCACCGCGGTGAAGCGAATGGCAGAGGAAGCCATTGGCCGCGGCGGCGCTCCCGAACTCGAACGCCTGGCTCGCGCCGGCCAGCTCAACGCTAGAAACATCTTCGATCTCGCGCAGCGCGGCGACGCCGCCGCGCAGAGCATCTACGCCACCGTCGGCAGAATGCTGGGCGTGCTGCTCGCCGGACTGGTGAACGCCCTCAACCTCCCCATGTACGTGATCGGCGGAGGAGTGTCCGGCGCCTGGGACGCTTTTGCGCCGGTCATGATCGAGGAAGTGCGCCGGCGCTCGTTCGTTTACGCCGCCACGGAGGCGGATCCGCGCCGCCGGACGCAAATCGTAAAGGCGGCCCTGGGCGGCGACGCGGGACTCATCGGCGCCGCGCGTGTGGCCCTGCTGGCCGAGGAGCACGCGAAGCACCAGAAGGCGCGGAAGTAGCGCACGCGACTCCGACGGACACTTGCTCGAACTGTCCACGCCCGGCGTCTGACCGGTGTACTAGGCAGGAATTCCTCCGGCTCAGGTTTACTCTCCGCGCCGGAAGTGGTTGCGGCTATAGAGTTCGAAAGGCTTGCCGGGTGCGGCCAGTTCGAAGGTCTCAATGAACTCATCGTTCGAGCGGATCTCGTAGACCTCGCGCGCTTTCCACCCCGAAGGGAGGTTCTCAAACGCCTCGCTTTCGAACACAAAACCTTGCTTCCCGGCGGCCGCAAGGGGCAGGGCGTATTGGTTCACGAAGCCCTCGACATGGAACTGGCGCAGCACCAGCGCCTTTCGTCCCTTGTCGTAACTGAACAGGCTCCAGTGTTCGTGTACTTCCCCTTCCGGGTTCTTCTCCTGCGGCTCGTACGTGGACACGTTCCGCTCGTGAAGAAAGCGGCCCCGCATAACGAACTCATAGGTGCGCTCTACTGTGCCGTGTCCGGCCTGGCCCTCGGCCACGCCCTTCCATTTCCCGGCGAAGAAGCGCAAGGGTTCCCATGGATCGGGCGCTTGTTCGGGAAACATCGGCACGGCGAGAACAACTATGACCAACAGGACAAATCGGCGCATCAGGCCCTCCTCGTGTTCCAACCGTGCAGGCTTGCCCGGGTTAGCCCGGCTTACCTCGCCGCCACCCGCGCCAGCGACTTCTTCAGCGCCGCCAGGAAGAGCTGGTTGTTCTCCGGAGTTCCCACGGTAACGCGAATGGCGGTGGGCGCGCCCCAGGCGGTCATGGGACGAACGATCACACCCTCCGCCTGCAGGCGGTGCGCCAGTTCTCCCGCGTCTTCTCCCACTTCACAGAAAATGAAGTTGGCGGCGGTGGGCAAGGGCCGCAGGCCCAGCTCCGCCATTTGCGACGAAAGCCAGGCCACGCCGGCGCGGTTGTTTTCCAGGGCGCGGCGCACGTGGGCTTGGTCGTCGAGCGCGGCCAGCGCCCCGGCCTCCGCTACCACCGACACCGAAAACGGGCTGCGCACGCGGCTGAGGTGTTGCATCAACTCCGGCGGCCCCAAGCCGTAGCCCACCCGCAGGCCGGCCAGTCCGTGCGCCTTGGAAAAAGTCCGCAGCACCACCACGTTGCGGCCCTGGCGCACGTAGTCGAGCGAGTGCGAATATTCCAGGCCGCGCGCCCCCGCGTAGTCGGCGGCGTAGTCGCAGTAGGCCTCGTCCAGCACCACCAGCACTTGCCCGGGCATGCGTTCCAGAAAAGCGTCCATGGCGGAGGCCGTGACCATGCTGCCCGTGGGGTTGTTGGGGTTGGCCAGAAAGACGATGCGTGTGTCCGCGGTGACGGCGCGCGCCATGGCCTCCAGATCGAAGCCGAAGTCGCGCATGGGAACCCGGACCAGCTTCGAGCCCGCTGCCTGCACCACGATCGCATACACAATGAAGGAAAGCTCGCTGGTCACCGCTTGGGTCGCGGGGCCCAGCAGCGTGCGCGCCAGCAGGTCGAGCAAAACGGTGGAGCCGTCGGTAATCAGGATGTGCTCGCCGCCGATGCCGTGGATCTCGGCCAGCCGTTGGCGCAGCCGGGTGGCGTCGTTGTCGGGATAGTAGTTGGTTTCGGCCGCGGCCGCGCGCATCGCCGCGAGGGCGGCGGGCGATGGCCCCAGGGGGTTTTCGTTGGAGGCCATCTTCACGCAAGGCACGCCGCTTTCGCGCTCCGCCTCGCGGATGGGCTTGCCCGGCCGGTACGACGCCAGAGCTCGAATGTGCGCGGGCACGAGGTCGTCGAATCGGCTCATCGGGCTGCATCTCTTTTACCACGCCGGAAGCGCTGCGCGCGACGCCCGCCCCGCTCTCCACGGCGTAGCGCCGGCGTCTCGCCGGCCGTCGCGCGGGCATCCTGCCCGCGCCCTTCAGAACGCGTAGCCCGGCCACCCCCAGCCGGGCGCGATCTCGAAAATCTCGCTTGGCCGCTTCCAGCCCGACCGGATTTCGCAAACCTGTCCCGGCCGCCTTCGGCCGGACGCGACTTCGAAAACCTGTCCCGGCCGCCCCCAGCCGGGCGCGATCTCGAAAATCTCGCTTGGCCGCTCCCAGCCGGGCCCTGTCCTTTCCGTGTAGGCACGGGCGCCCTCGCCCGTGCGGGCGAGCGAAGCTCGCCGACTGCTCGTGTAGCCCGGCCGCCCTCGGCCGGACGCGATCTCGAAAACCTGTCCCGGCCGCCCTCCGCCGGGCGCGATTTCGCAAATCTCGCTTGGCCGCTCCCAGCCGGGCCCTGTCTCGTCCGTGTAGGCACGGGGCCCCCTGCCCGTGTGGGCACGGGCGCCCTCGCCCGTGCGGGCGAGCGAAACTCGCCGCCTGCTCGCCTAGCCCGGCCGCCCTCGGCCGGGCGGGCCGGCATGGCCCGCACGTGTGGAAGCGGGCGACTCGCCCGCGTAGTTGCCTCCGCCGCTCGCCGCAGCAGTTCTACCTCGCGGGGCGCCAGCCTGCGGAAACTCCCCGGAGGCACGTCCAGCTCCAGCGGGCCCAGCTGCACGCGTTTGATCTTTTCTACGTGATGGCCCACTTCCTCGAACATGCGGCGCACCTGGCGGTTGCGCCCCTCAAACAGCGTGACTTCGTACCAGGGATTCGATGTGTCCCGCGCCAGCTGGATGCGCACCGGCGCGCTCTTCGCCCGGGGCAGCGACCCCGGCGCGGACGCGCCTCCAATCTCGATGCCGGAACGCAATTTCCCCAGCGCCTCGGCACTGGGCTTGCCACTCACCTTCACCAGATACGTCCGCGGGACGTGCGATGAGGGATGCGTGAGCTTGTGGGCGAGCGGGCCGTCGTTGGTCATGAGCAACAGGCCCTCGCTCAAGTAGTCGAGCCTCCCCACGGGATACACGCGCGCGCTCACCCCGCGCAGCAGGTGCATCACCGTGGGCCGGCCCTCAGGATCGGAAACCGTGGTCACGTATCCGCGCGGCTTGTTGAGCAGCAGGTAGACGAAGCGCTCGGCGCCATGCAGCAGCTTG
Source organism: uncultured Terriglobales bacterium (assembly GCA_964644115.1). Lineage (GTDB taxonomy): Bacteria > Acidobacteriota > Terriglobia > Terriglobales > Acidobacteriaceae > CAZXVY01. The sequence continues at coordinate 12,510 of CAZXVY010000008.1, read as the reverse complement.
CCGTCCACGCGGACGTGATCACGCTCCGGGTCGGCCTTCGCTCCCAGTTCGGTGACGATCTGGCCATTCAACGTGACCCGGCCGGCGGTGATCATTTCCTCCGCCTTGCGGCGCGAGGCGATTCCGGCAGCGGCGATGATTTTCTGTAAGCGGATGGCGGGCATAGTCGGCAGTCGTTAGTCGCTAGTCGTTAGTCGCTAGTCGTTGGTCGTTAGTCGTTGGACGGCAATCAGCACTTGGCAATTGGCACTTGGCCAGTGCAACAACGCCGGCGAGTCAACCGAAAGTCGCGGAGGCCAAATGCCAAGTGCCAATTGCCAAATGCCTGCTACTCGCTGGTCGCCGCCGCCGGTTCCGCTTCCGGAACATCGGGCACGCCCGTGGCGTCGGGCACGGCGCCCGCGGGCGTGAACAAATCGCCCTGCGCGCCCGCGACTTCCTCGAACTCCTTCAGGCTGGGCAGCTCGCCCACGTCCTTCAGGCCGAAGCGCAGCAAAAATTCCTTGGTGGTGCGATAGAGAATGGGGCGGCCGATCACCGCTTTGCGGCCGGCAGTGGTAATCAGCTTGCGGTCGAGCAGGGTGGCGATGACGCCGCTGGTATCCACGCCGCGGATCTCGCTGATCTCGGGCACGGTGACCGGCTGCTTGTAGGCAATGACCGAGAGCGTCTCCAGCGCGGGCAGCGACAGCCGCACCGGCGGCTTCAGGTTCTTGACGAAAGCCCGCACCACCTCGTGATGCTCCGGGCGCGTGGACATGCGGTAGCCGCCCGCCACCTGGCGGATTTCCATGCCGCGTTCGGCGGCGTCGTAGTCGGCGGCCAGCTCGTCCAGCGCCGCGCGCACCGCGGCGCGGAACTCGGCCGGCTCACCCCCGGGCGCGGCGCCGCCGTCGCGCAGCACCGCGGCCATCTCTTCCAGGGTCACCGGCTCTTCGGCGGCGTAAATGATGGCTTCGATTTCCGATTTCAGGCTCATGGGAAGCAATCAGCAATCAACACTCTGTACTCTGAACTCTGCCCTACCTCCAGTCGTCGCGCACCGTGCCGGCGTCGCTCAGAATGGCGTCGAACATCTCATGCTTCTTCAGGACCACGTCTCCGAACAGGCGGTCCTGGCGCAGGAGGATGGCCTGCAGCCGCACCAGTTCCAGCAGCGCCAGAAACGCGCACACCAGGGCGTTGCGCGAGTGCACGTGGTGCAGAAGCTGGCGCAGGTACACCGGCCGCTCCTCCAGCAGCAGGCGGCGGCGGATAAAGTCAATCATCTGGCTCACCGTCACGGTTTCCTCGTCCACTTGCAGGACGGGCCGCGACTGGGCGCGCTCCAGGATCTGCCGGAAGCTGCGCACCAGGTCCACCACGTCGGCAGCAATCTCGGGCTCGGTGCCTTCGGCTTCGGCAAACTCCTTCTGCGCGGGGTTAGACCAGGTGGCGGCCTCGATCTGCTGTTTCTGCAGCAGCATCTGCGCCGCGCTCTTGAACTTTTCGTGTTCCAGCAGGCGGTTCACCAGGTCGGCGCGCGGATCGTCTTCCAGGCCCGCGGGTGCTTCCGGATCGCGCGGCAGCAGCATCCGCGATTTGATGTGGATAAGCATGGCGGCCATGTAGATGAACTCCGCGGCCACGTTCACATCGAGCTGCCGGATCTGCTCCACGTACGCCAGGTACTGGGCGGTGATGCGGGCGATGGGAATGTCGTAGATATTGACGTCCTGCGTGCGAATCAAATCCAGCAGCAGGTCGAGCGGGCCGTCGTAGACCTGTCCGATGGTGACCGCGAAAGGAAAATCGTTCTCGGCGGTCTTCGCGGGCGCGGGTTGCAGGGCTTCTGCCATCAACTCCTCATTGTAGGGTGATTTTCGGCTGGAGCCATGCAGTTATTTTTTGGGCTTCGGCGGACCCGGGTTGGCCGCGGGCGCGACCGCCGCCGGAGGCTCGTAGTCCAGCGACATGCCCATGGCCGCGCGTACATCCTTCATGGTGGCCTCGCAGGTCTTGCGGGCGCGGGCCGAGCCGGCTTCCAGGATTTCCCAGGCCAGCCGGGGCTTTTCTTCGTATTTGCGGCGGCGCTCCTGTATGGGCGCCAGCGTCTCCACCAGCGCGTCCGCGGCCCAGCCCTTGCACTCGATGCACCCGATGCCCGCGGTGGTGCAGCCCAGCTCCACTTCCGCGATCTTCTCCTGCTCGCTGAAGATCTTGTGCAGCGAGTACACCGGACAAACCTGCGGATTGCCGGGATCGGTGCGCCGCACCCGCGCCGGGTCGGTGACCATGGTCTTCAGCTTCTGGCGGACCACCGCCTCGGGATCGCTCATCAGCACCACGTTGTTGTAGGACTTCGACATCTTGCGGCCGTCGGTACCGGGCAGCTTGGGCGAGGGCGTAAACAGCGTCTGCGGCTCGGGAAAAACGTCGGGACGCTTGCCCCCGCCTCCGTAGATCACGTTGAAGCGGCGCGCGATTTCGCGGGTCAGCTCGATGTGCGGCGCCTGGTCTTCCCCTACGGGCACGTAGTCGGCCTTGTAGATCAGGATGTCCGCCGACTGCAGCACCGGGTAGCCCAGGAAGCCGTAGGTGGCCAGGTCCTTGTCGCGGATGTTCTCCCGCTGTTCCTTGTAGGTGGGCACGCGCTCCAGCCAGCCCAGGGGCGCGATCATGGAGAGCAAGAGATGCAGTTCGGCGTGCTGCGGCACGTGCGACTGGATGAACATGGTGCAGCGTTCCGGGTCGAGGCCGGCCGCCAGCCAGTCAATCAGCACCTCCACCGAGTTCTGCTTGATGCCGGAGGTATCGGCGTAGTCGGTGGTGAGGGCGTGCCAGTCGGCCACGAAGAAGTAGAACTCGTAGTCGTCCTGCAGGCGCACCCAGTTGTCCAGCGCGCCCACAAAATTTCCCAGGTGAAGTTTTCCCGTGGAGCGCATGCCGCTGAGCACGCGCGGTTGCTTCGGGTTCTTGATCTGCGTCATGCCAGCCGCAGCAGGAGTGCGTCGAAAAATCGAACGAACGGCCGGATCAGCCCGGCCACCAGCGGCCCGCCCGCCACTAACAGCAGCACCAGGCCGGCCATGCCCACCGTGTCATAGATGTCGCGCGCCGAGTCGGAGAGGAAGTGGCGCAGCACGTGGCTGCCGTCCAGCGGCGGAATGGGAATCAGGTTGAACACCGCCAGCAGCACGTTAATCAGCATGGTCTGGTAGAAGAAGACCACCACCGGCACCACCAGCGCCGTGGGCGCCACCTCGCCCGGCAAGTCGCCGGCGATGCTGCGCACCAGGGTGCGCCCGTCGCTCGACACCAGGGCTATCAGCGCCATGCCCAGCACCGCGCCCGCCGCAATCACAAAGTTGCTCACCGGCCCGGCCACCGAGGTCAGGATGTCATCGCGCACTTCGTTCTGGAAATTGCGCGGATCCACGGGCGTGGGCTTGGCCCAGCCGATTACCGGCAACCCGGTGAGCAGCGCAATGCCCGGCAGCAGGACCGTGCCGATGGGATGAATGTGCTTCAGAGGGTTCAGCGTTACCCGCCCCAGCATGTAGGCGGTGGGATCGCCGCACTTCCACGCCGTCCAGGCGTGCGCCGATTCGTGCACGCTGATGGCGAACAGGAAGGCGATGATCTGGAACACGACGCTGACGTGCTCAATGTTCATGCAGGGCAAGCTGAGAATACCACGGTGCTCAGTCCGGGTTTGGACGAAGACTAGCTAGTGTGGCATTATCCTCAGTCAAATCGGAAAGGAAAGGGCAAAGACTTGGGCGAGACTCCTCCACTTGCTTTTCCACCTGCAACTTCCATCACTGTAGGCACCATACCGGAGGGGAAGAGACCCGACTTCCTCACGGGCGCATTCGTAAATGACACTCCAGAGGAGTACGTACGGCAGAACCTTGAAAAGGCTCTTGTCAGACAGTATCGCTATAACCCTGGCGACTGTGAGCCGGAGTTCACGATCAAGGTCGGTTCGTCTCGACGTCGGCTTGACATTGTTGTCTTCCTCACAGGAAGGTCACACGATCAGGAGAATATCTTCGTCGTCGTTGAAACCAAGAAGCCTGGCACAAGTCCAAAAGATAAGAAAGAAGGCATCGGCCAGATCCAGTCGTACATGGCATCCTGCTTGAATTCCCAATATGGCATTTGGACAAACGGTGACGAACGCTACTGTTTCGCAAAGCGCTTCCGCGACGGCACTCTGGAATTCGAAGAGATCGTTGACATTCCCGCTGCGGGTCAGACCGAAGCTGATGCCCAGAGGCCGAAACGAACAGACCTAATGCCGGCGACAGCCGACAATCTACTGTTCGCGTTCCGACGTTGTCACAACTACATTGCTGGAACTGAAGGCATTCAGAAGCCGGAGGCGTTCTGGGAACTCCTCAAACTTATCTTCTGCAAGATCGAGGACGAACGCTCAGGGCTTCTTCAGTTTTTCGCAACCAACGCTGAACTCGCGAGTCGAACGACGGCGGCTTCGGCAAGAGCCAGAATTCAGAAGCTGTTTGCAGATAAGGTGCTGAAAAAGTATCCCTCCATCTTTGTTGGAGCCGACCGGGAAATCAGCCTAAAGCCGAACGTAATTGCTTACGTGGTCTCACAACTGCAAAGATTCTCTTTGCTTGCTTCGGCGGTAGACGTCAAAGGGGTAGCCTACGAAGAGGTAGTAGGCCACAACCTACGCGGTGACAGGGGTGAGTTCTTTACACCCCGAAATGCATGTCGCATGGCGGTCACAATGATGGATCCACAGCCATCGGAAAGGCTGTTGGACCCAGCCTGTGGTACTGGCGGCTTCCTGATTATCGCGATGAATCACGTGCTTCAGCGCATCGAACAGGCGGAGCGTCGACTGTGGATGTCTAATAACGCCCCGACTGAGACGGAGCGGCTTGAGCTCTATCGGAAGCGAACGGAGTATCTCAGCACCAAGGTGTTCGGTCTTGACCTAAATCCTGCCCTCGTAAGAGCGACCAAGATGAACATGGTCATGAACAATGATGGCGAGGGGGGCGTACACCAGGCTGACAGTTTGGCTCATCCACACACTTGGAATCCCGACATAGCCAACGTAGTTCCCCTTGGCTCGATTGATGTTCTTTTCACCAACCCACCATTCGGGGCAAACATAATAATCGATGACCGTGACGTACTGGCTCAGTATGACCTCGCCGCTGTCTGGAATGAGCAGAACGATAAGCGGTGGAAACTACGGCTTGACAACTCGGGGCACAGACTGCCACAGAAGTCGATGCCGCCCGAAATTCTCTTCATTGAGCGCTGCCTGCAGTTTCTGGTACCCGGAACGGGACGCATGGCAATGGTCATTCCCAACGGCATTCTTAATAACCCGGCTCTGGGGTATGTAAGGCAATGGATGTTACGCAATGCTCAGCTCGTTGCCGTAGTAGACATGGCCAGGGAGCTGTTCCAACCCAAGAACGACACTCAGACCTCGATGATAATCATGAGGCGTCTTTCAGACGAAGAACGCAAGCAAACCGAGAATGATGGGCTCGACTATCCAGTCTTCATGGCGGTCACGGAGAGGATTGGCCACGACAAGCGCGGCAATACTATTTATCGCCAGACTGAGACCGGGGATGATGTAGTGGTTCTCAGAACGGAGCATGTCACAGAGATTGATCCAGAAACAGGCAACGAAGTCGTGCGGGCAGTTCAGGTGCGGGACCGAGTCGTCGATGACGAATTACCAGAAGTAGGAGCCTCTTTCCGAGGGTGGCTCGCTCACCAGTCATGAACTGCGCAACCGTATCAGTTGCATCGACGCATGCTTATCATCGGATTGATGCTCGATTCTTCCTTTCACCTGGTTCCGTAGCGCTACAAAGGATGGAAGCGGCTAGAGCAAGAGGTCTGCGGTTCAGAAGACTTGGCTCCATTGCTTCTCGCATCTGGCAACCCTACAGATTCAGGCGTGCATATGCTGCTACAGCGGAGCCCAGTTATCCATATCTTCGGCCGTACGATGTGTTCGAGTACCTTCCCACTGCTGCAGATCATCTGTCTGCCACTCGTAATAGGGGCATCGAGAGCTACAAGCTCAAGCGCGGCATGATCCTGCAGACCTGTTCCGGCAGGAACCTCGGTCCTGCTGTATTTGTGGACAGATACCTGTCCGAGTTTCTCATCGGCGATGACATGCTGCGCCTGGAAATACCCGATGAAGGAGACTGTCTCTTCGTTCTTGCCTTCTTGCAAACCCCGACTGCCCAAGCACTATTGAGGCAAGGCAAGACAGGATCGGTGATTGATCATATTTCTGTCGCTCATGTTTCAACGCTTGAAGTGCCTAGCCTGCTCCCCGAATTGCGGGATGCCATAGTTTCCAAGATGGGGAAGGCGGTTCAATATCGCGAGCGCGCCAGGCTCTCCCTTCGTGAATCACTCGAGGCTTACGAGGCTGGCTTCGCCCTACATCGTCAAGCCCGGCTTCGGGACGGTTGGGCTATTCGAAAACATGAGATTGCGAATCGTCTCGATGCTGCATACTACGATCCTTTTGTTAGGGAAGTGCAATCGGCGCTGCGGTCCCTAGGAGGGCAAACACTGGGTGCCATAGCGGACGTTACCAAACCTCCTGGCAGATATAAGACCGTCTATGTGGGAGAAGGTTACGGCACTCCCATTTTGTCTGGGACTCAAGTCCTCCAAGCAAAGCCGATCAACCTTCGGCACATCGCGACTCGTGCGCTTCGGGACATTTCCAGGTATCAGCTTAGGCCGGGGTGGATCGTTTTCCAGGCTGACGGACGGGCAGAGGAAACATTGGGCGTACCAGCCGTTGTTACCAAGGACCGCGACGGTTGGCTAGCTAGTGGGCATGTCGGCCGATGTTGCCCCAAGAGCGGCGTCGACTCTGGGCAAGTCTTTCTGGCGATCCGAGCGTGGAGTTCACGGCTCCAAATAAGGTCTCTCGCCTGCGGGTCTGTAGTCGATGCCACTTATCCCGACGATCTAGAAAGGGTCGTCGTACCCCCGCTAGTCGACGACAGGACGGCCTCTCAGGCGATGGTCGCTTGGGAAGAGCTCGCAACCGCTCAGACGCTTGAGAACGATGTCACTCAGATGATCGAAGAACAATTGGCAAGTCAGGCACGTCGATCCAATTGACCAACGCTAAGAGTGCTTTCAGGACTTGGCTTCTGCCGCCTTCCGCACCTCCTCGGGTGCGATGGTCTTCACTTTCACCGTTTTCGCGGGAATTCCGGCCACGATGTGGAAGGGCTCGACGTTTTTCGCGGCCACGCCCATCGAGCCCACCATGCCATGTTCCCCCACGCTAACCCCACTCATCACCGTGGCGTGGTAGGTGATGCGGGCGCGCGGACCGATTTCCGTGCGGTGATTGCTCACGATCATGCCGTCGTTGAGGTCGTGGGCGTGCGAGTACACATTCGCGTAGTCGGAGATGGAGCTGCCTTGGCGGATGATGATCTCGCCCCGATCGTCGAGCAGCACGTACTTGTGGATGGTGCAGTTGTCCTCCACCGTCAGGTTGTATCCGAACGACACTTCCACCCCGTGAAAGATCTTGACGTTCTGGCCGCAATGCCGGAAGACATGGCGCGCCAGCATGGCGCGCACCCGGAAGCCCAGCCAGTGGTTCAGGCCCACGGGCGAGCGGTCATACATCATCCAGAACCAGAGGAGCGGTTTGCGCTCGGCGTATTTTGCCGCATCCACGTCGCCGTAGTACTCGGGCTCCAGGGTGGCGTTGCGCGGATCGAACGAGTGCACCAGGGCCTGCGCGGCGGCGCCCTCGCCGGCCGGGTCGTTCCACCGCCCCAGATAGAGCTGGTGCAGCGCGTCGCGCACCACCACGCTGCGGTGATCCACGCTGGGGTTGGAGAATTCCTGGTCCAGCCGCTCCATCCAGCTCAGGAACAATTTTTCCGCATCCGCCTGCGGACGCAAATCGCGGTATTCGTAGCGCGGCATTGGTAGGACCTCGTGAGAGTGAAATTCAAAGGATAGCACCCAGCACTTGGCACTTGGCGCCTTGCAATAAGCAGTAAGCAATAAGGAGAGCTGACGCAGGACTGATCACACCAATCGCTGACGGCCAAGTGCCAAGTGCTAAATGCCAAGTGCTTATCGCTTATTGCTTATTGCTTACTGCTTATTGCTGAATGCTGAAGGCTGAGTGCTGACTGCTGACGGCTATCGCAACGCCGCTTCCGTCTGCGGCAAAGCTGCGGGCGCCACCTGCGGCTGGGCCAGGGTTCCGGTGACCGTGACGGGAGGGGAGGCGCCGCGGGCCACGCGCAGGTCGAGCTGCCGGCTGAAGGAGGCTGATCCGCTCACGGTGAATTCTCCGGCCGGGCTTTCCATGCGGGCGGCAGGGATGGTGAGCCGGGCATCGCGTACGGAGAGCTGTCCGGAGAAGCGGCGCACGCGCATGGGGACGGAGGTGGCGGGCAGCAGCGCGCGGTTCAAGGCGCCGTCCTGCCACGAAAAGCGCGCCGAGCCGGCGGCGCTGCGGGTGAGTTCAGCGGCGGTCCAGCCGCGCAGGGAGGCCTCGTAGTCGGCGCTCAGGCTTCCCGTCGCCCAGGGGTCGTGCATGAGGCGGGCGAGATGTTCCATGGAGGCGCGCTCCAGGTTCCCCTTGCCGGAATACATCGGCTCCGGACCGGTGAAGTCGGCGCGCCAGGAGCCGCGATGCCGGCCTCCAAAGACCTCGCCCTGGAGTTCGTCGAGCAGCAGCCTGCCCTCGGCGAGGTGCGCTCGGGCGGATACCTGCGTGGCCAGCAGCGACTTCACCAGCACCCGACCCACGGTGATCCGGCCTTCGGCGTGCAGCTCGCGGAAGGCGCTGGGGGCATCCGCCGAGCGGCCCGAGCCCCCCAGCGCGAACCACGGCCTGGGCTCCACCAATCGCGGATTCAGCACCCGGTTCAGGTCGTCGGTGTTCAGCTCGGGAACCTGCAAGGCAAAGCTCACCAGACACGCGCCCCCAGAAACCGGACAGTTGCGCTCGCGGCTCAGCCACCCGGCAAGCTGCAGCCGTGCCGCAGGCAGGGAGGCGCTCAGGTCGCGGACGCTCCACTCGGTTTCGGAAAGCGCGAGGCTGGCGGTTGCAATCTCCAGGGGCGAATTCACGCCCGCCACCTGCAGGCGCACGCGGCGCAGTTGCGCCGTGCCGGTGAGAACGGGAGCGGCAAAGCCTTTCCACGCGCCCGCGATCGCCAGTTGTATGCGGGCCGAGCCTTCCATTCCCGCGGGCAGCGGGTTCACGCCGGCGGCGCGCGCCACCTGGAGCAACCGGGGCACGGCAACCTCTCCGCGCACTTCCACGCGATAACCCTCGAGATCCAGCGTGCCCGCGGCCGTGGCCGGCGTGGGCCCTCCCAGGGCGAGCGCCAAGGGCGCCCAGGTAATGCGAAACTCTTGCGCCGGGGCCGTCGCGCGTAGCCCGGCCGCCCCCGGCCGGGCCGTTCTCGCCCGGGTCGCTTTCCTCCGGGTCTGCGCAGGGCGCAAACCCTCAACTCGATTTTGCTCGACGGCAAACTTCACCTCGCCCAGGGCCAATTCCGGTTCGAGGACCGCCGAGCGCAGACCGAAGCCGCTGGTGCTGCCACCTCCGGCCCAGGCAATGGCTGGCCCGGAATCGCCGTCCAGCGTGCGCACCGTGAGGGCGGCATTCAGACTGCCGGCGGCGGTGAGGTCCTCGGGGAGATCGCGCCGGGCGCGCCGCGCCAACTGCGCCACCGCGGCCATGGGAATCTCGCGCGCCGCGATGCTCAAGTCGTAGCGGCGCGCGCCCAACAGTCCGGCCACCGCGCCGCGCACCGCGACTTCGCCGTCGCCCACGGGCACGCGGCACTCGATGGCGGAAAGCGCGTCCGCAGGCGCGCGGTAGGTGGCGGTGCAGGTGGCGTCCAGGCGCAGGCCCTCTCCGCCCACAATGTCGTAGCGGCGAAAGTCCCGCAGGCGCAGCGTGCCGCTGAGGGCAAGGTCCGAGGGCGCACCCGCCAGGGCCACGGTCGCTTGCAAGCTGCCCCGCCATCCGCGATCGCGGCCATAAAGCAGAGTGGAGAGCTGCCCGAGCTGCCCGCCTTCCAGGCTGACGGAGAGTTTTATCGGGGTCTGGCCCAGGTCAGCGCTCCGTCCCAGTGTCCCGCTGATGCGCAGTTCCCCGGTGTCTGCCAGGTTGGCGTCCGTGCGCACCGGCCGGGCGCGCAGGCGCAAGCCCAGTTCTTCTTCCGACTCCAGCCAGACGGAAAAGTCCGCTTGGCTCAGGGTGAAGACCGTCTTCTGCTGGCCCAGCTTGAAATTGATGCGGCCTTCGTCGGCCTCAATGTAGGGGAAGCGCGGGCGGACCTCGGGGCGGGCGCGAGCTGTGGGCGCGGAGGGAGTTTGCGCGGCGCGCAATAACAAGTCTTCCAGGTTCCAGCGGCCGTCGGCGGAGCGCACCAGGTTCAGGCTGGGATACGTGAGGCTGAGGCGCGCCACCTCCAGGCGGCCGCGCCACAGCGACGAAAGGCGCAGCGAGGCGGTGACCTCCTCGGCGCGCAACAGGGGCTCGGCGCTGAAGCGCGGATCGTCGCCCACCACCAGGTTCTTCATGTCAAAACCCGGACGGGGCAGCAGACGCAGGCTCACCTCGTCTACGGCAACCGGGCGCCCCAGAGCCTGCTCCATGGCCAGCACGATGCGCCCCTTGAAGCGGCTGACGTTGATGAAGGGTGGGCCCAGCAGGGCCGCCAGCAGCAGGGCCACGGCCGCCAGCGTGAAGCGTTTTCCTGCTCGCGCGGGGGACATCAGCGCACCCGCTTGAAAGTCCGGCGCCAGCGCGTCTTGTCGAAGAAGTGCAGCACCACGCTGCCCAGGTTGCGCAGGCGCTGGCCCATGGCGGTCTGCTGGTACTGCCCGGGCGGAGTCTCAAACGACCAATAGATGAAGACCGGGCGGCCGATCACGTTTTCCCGCGGCACAAAACCCCAGAACCGGCTGTCCAGGCTGTGCTCGCGGTTGTCGCCCATCATGAAAAAGGAGTCCGGGGGGACCACCAGTTCCTCTCCCTCAACGTAGTTTCCCATGCTGAGCCGCCACTCCGGAGTGACGTTGACGTTGGCCGGGGCGTTGGGAAAGTTGTCGCGAAAATCGTCGAAGGCCGAACCGTCGCCCGGTCGAACCACGTAAGCCTCTTCCTGGACCTCGCCGTTGCGGTACACCACCCCGTCCAGCAAGCGGATGCGGTCGCCGGGAATGCCCACCACGCGCTTCACCACATAGAGTCCCGGCTGAGAGGGCGAGAGAAAAACCACGATGTCGCCGCGGCGGATTTCGCGGTAGGGCATCACCGGGCCGATCCAGCCGCTGGCCGGCGCGTAGGTGATGCGGTCCACGAACACGTGATCGCCGATGAGCAGGGTGTTCTCCATGGAACTGGAGGGGATTTCAAACGCCTGCAGGTTGAAGGTGATGATGAACAACCCCGTCACCAGGATGACGGCCATGGACCCCACGAACTCCATGGGAGTCTCGCGGTGTTTCTCCTCTGGCTTCAGTTTGGGCGGGGAAGCTTTTGGGGAGCTGGTCACGGTTAGTCCACCACGCGGAAGGCCCGGTCCCAGCGCGTACCCCGGAAGAAGTGGGCCACGCTGGCGGCCAGCCGAGACAGTTTACCATCCGCAGAATTTTCTTCCTGGCCGGAAAGAACCGGATCCGCCACCGACCAGTAGATGAGCAGGGGCCGCCCCACAATGTTCTCCCGGGGGACGAAGCCCCAGTAACGGCTGTCCAGGCTGTGGTCGCGGTTGTCGCCCAGCACGAAATACTTGCCGGGCGGCACCACCACTTCGCCGTTGTGCAGGGAAGCGCGTACCTCCTTCCACCAGCGCGACTCGACGTTGAAGGAAAAGTAGTCGGCGGCGGGGAAATTGTCGCGGAAGGGATCGCGGCCGAACCCGGTGTGCTGCACGTAGCTCTCCTCCAGCGGGCGCCCGTTGATGAGCAGACGCTTGTCCAGCAAGCGCACGTGGTCTCCCGGCAGCGCCACCACCCGTTTCACGAAGTGCTCCACCGGGCGCACCGGATAGCGGAACACCACGATGTCCCCACGCTCGATGCCGCGGTAAGGCAGGGTCCAGCTCCACGCGCCCCCCTGGGCGAAGGGCACTTTGTCCACCAGCAGGTAGTCGCCGGTGAGCAGCGTGCTCTCCATGGATTCGGAGGGGATCTGAAAGGCCTGCACCAGGAACGTAATGATGAACAGGGCGATCACCACCGTCGCCGCCAGCGACTGCAGGGACGCCGGCCATCCGGCAAGTACGGCCGGGTCCGCCGCGCTGGGCGCCGCACTGGGCGCTTCCCCGAACGCTTCAACGGACGCTTCAACGATGATGCCGGGTTCGTTCACTCTGATTGCACCTTGGCCGCTTCCGCTGCCGCCACGCGCTTCAAGTCTTCCAGCGCCAGGCTCGCAGCGGTCTGCTCCGCGCTTTTCTTGGTGGCGCCCTGCGCGCGAAACACCAGCCCGGCGCC
>CAZXVY010000007.1:15397-22891 GCA_964644115.1 uncultured Terriglobales bacterium | reverse complement strand
CGTTAGCGCCGAACTGCACGGCGCGAACGTGGGCCACCATCACGAGGAATCGGAAGGGAGATGTGGGCCACCAGCCCAGTAGAACGACACTCTTATCGCCAACCTCTACACAGGAGCGTTGTGCAGATTATATTTTCGCGCTTTGGCAGAAATGGCATTCAAGAACTCATGAACATCCTCAGTCGGCGAATGGCTCACCAACCTTGGCCTGTTCCGAACCCAGAACAAAAGTGTGCTCACAACAGCCGAGTGCCAAAGTTTGTGTAGCACGTAAGCTGTTGAAAACAAGCCTCAAGGGAAGGCAGTGTTCCGGAAATGGAACAAAACTGCGACTTCTCGTCGACTTACTCCCATAGTTCTGTATCGTGTGGACCTTATCTCCACACCGGCGCACTTGTATCTGCGGTGCCAACGCATTTGCTCCGCAGGCGGCAACACCACCTTCCAGCAGGTTGACCTGCAGAACGGTATTTGCTGAAGGACGGCCGCGGTGATGACAATGATACGCGCGGGCTGCTTATTTGGACGTGTCCTGTTCGCGAAAGTGCGAACACAAAACCGAGGGATCGAGCTTGCTGCGAGTGCGCTTGGTGCCCGATCCGCCCACCGGGGATCCTGTAAGAGTACATGGAGACCCCTGACGAAGAAGATGTTGAAGGAACTCGAGGACGAAAAAAAAAATGATTGTGCAAACGGAAGCGAAGGAGGGATCGAGATGAAAAAGGTATGGCTCCTCTTAATCTTGGTTTGTCTTGTGATGCCGTCGGATACTTTTGCGGATGCGACCGTAAATGAGTGGATTGGCGAATACAACATGAATCACGATGGCTGGCTCGGTCGGTTGCGCATTCGTGATTCGAAACAGGACTGCGCAAGCTCGAAATGGTGCCACCTCGTGCTGGACTACATCAAGCAAGACGGCACCCGCTACTCGGGCAGAATCGAGGTCATCGATCAGAAGTTTCAACACATGGCGTTCTATATCAACTTCCCGGGCAATGCCCAGCGTTTCGATGCGTACCTGTTTAGCTGGGACAAGAACAAGATGGCAGGGACGACCGTCTGGTCCGGTAGGAGGTTTGGCTTTTTCGCGACGAAGTGAACGCAACGCAAGCTGTCCTTTCCCGGTCTTGACGGCAAGCGCATTAGAGCGCTTGCGTTATGGTGCCGGAAGTCATTGGGCGGGTGGCCCATCCTTTTTGCCACGATCCCGTGTGCAGTATAGTCGACAGAATCCCGAGGGTGCCCCATCCCTTCGCGCAGCGAAGGGTGGGAAAGACTATCCCTTCGTCGGCCTTCGGAGGCTACACAGGGATGGCCACTGGTTCAGCCGTACCGGTCCAGCCTCTCCGTACAGGTAGAAACGGAAGCTGCTCCAAGGCCAGAGCTCCGGGGATTCCACCAGGCCGCGCTGCACCGGATTGCGATGCATGTAGCGGAGCTTCTCCACCCGTTTTTCTTGCTCAGGCGTTGCGTCCCTTGAGCACGGGCGCAGTCTAGCGGTCGAGGAACATGAATGGAACTCTCCCACCCTTCGCTGCACGAAGGGATGGGGCACCCTCAGGTGTCTGCTCGCCCGTGCTTCGCACTGGAATGCTCAGCAAACCGTGAGCCACCCGTCCTGTCCCCGCGCTAGCTCTCACGGCTCCTGAGCCATCCTCGGAATCACCGCTTCCAGCAGCGCCACAAACTGTTCGCGGACGCGCTCTCCGGTCTGCATCACTTCCTCATGACTCAAGGGCTGGCCGCTGATTCCGGCTGCCAGGTTGGTGACACAAGAGATGGCCAGGCAGCGGATTCCCATGTGGCGGGCTGCAATCACCTCCAGCACCGTGGACATGCCCACCAGGTCGGCGCCGATGGTGCGCAGGTAGTGAATTTCAGCCGGGGTTTCGTAGCTGGGCCCAGAAACGGCCGCGTACACACCCTGGTGGATCTCGATGCCCAGGCGCCGGCCCTCCTCCAGCGCAATCTGCTGATACGGCCGGTAATAGGCTTCGGTCATGTCCACAAAGCGCGGGCCGAATCGCGGCTCGTTGGCGCCGATCAAAAAATTCGCCGCTTGCAGGTTGATGTGATCGCGCAGGACCACCAGGCAGCCCTGGCTGTAGCTGGAGTTGATGCCCCCGGCGGCGTTGGTGAGCAGTGCGGCGCGAGCGCCCAGCTTCCCCAGCACTCGAAGGGGAAACACTAGCTCGCGCGGGGAGCGCCCCTCATAAAGGTGGACTCGTCCTTGCATGGCGGCGACGGTGGCGCTGCCCACCTGGCCCAGCACCAGGTTGCCGGCGTGGCCCTCGGCCGTAGGGCGCGGAAAGTGCGGGATCTCGGCGTACGGGATGCGAACGGAGTTGGCGAGGGTATCGGCAAACGCGCCCAGCCCGGAGCCCAGCACCAGCGCCACCTGGGGAACCAGCGCCGTCCGCGAGTGGACGAACGCGGCCGCCTGCTCCGCTTGCTCGAAATCGCCGCCGGTTTCCGGTTGTGCCATACGAGGGTTCCTGGTTATTGGTTTCTGGTTCTTGGTTACTTACGTTTCGCGACTCCGGTTCTTCGCTCCGCAAGAGCCAAAAACCAAAAACGAAAAACCAAAAACCATCACCTACATCACGATCCCCACGATGGAGGCCGACATCAGGTTGGCCATGGTGCCGGCCAGCATGGCGCGGATGCCCAGGCGGGCCAGGTCGTCGCGCCGGTCGGGAGCCAGCGCCCCGATGCCGCCGATCTGGATGCCGATGGAGCTGAGATTGGCGAAGCCGCACAGAGCGAACGTAGCGATAGTAAAAGACCGCGGATCGAGCGTGCCCTTCAGGGCTCCGAGCATGGGATAGGCCACCAGTTCATTCAGCACCATGCGAGTGCCCAGCAGGTTACCCACGGCCAAGGTGTCCTTGGAGGGCACACCGATAAGCCAGGCCACGGGCGCGAACAGCGCGCCCAGGATCTCCTGCAGACTGGCGGGGAAGTAATAGAAGCCCCGGCCCGCGAGCAAACCGTGGACCCCTCCCAGAACCCCGTTGATCAGCGCGATCATGGCCAGGAACGCGATCAGCATGGCGGCCACGTTGAGGGCGAGGTGGAGCCCGTCGCTGGTACCGCGCGCGATGGCGCCCAGGAAGTTCTGGTCTTTGGGCATCTCGGCGGCCACCACGTCCACACCGCCGGCGGTGACCGGCTCCTCGGTTTCCGGCACCAGCATCTTGGCCAGCAGGATGGTCCCAGGCGCGGTCATGACCACCGCCGCCAGCAAGTGCTTGGCCTCGATGCCGAAGAGGATGTAGGCGGCCATGACGCCGCCGGAAACGTGGGCCATGCCCGCGGTCATGATGGTCATCAGTTCGGAGCGCGTCACCCTGGGCAGGTAGGGGCGCACGGTGAGCGGGGCCTCGGTCTGTCCCATGAAGATGCTGGCCGCGACGTCGAGCGATTCCACACCGCTCACCCCCATGAGTCGTGTCATGACGCGCGCCGCCTGCCGGATGATGAACTGCATGATGCCGAAGTGGTAGAGCAGGGCAAAAAACGCGGAAATAAAAATGATGGTGGGCAGCACCGTGAAGGCGAAGAAAAATCCCATCGAGGATTTCTGGGCTCCCAGTTCCCCGAAGACGAATGTGGACCCGGCGAACGAGTATTGCAGCAGCCTGGTCACGGTTTCGCCTGCGGTGGCCATCACCTCTCGGCCGTAGTTCCAACGCAGCACCAGCAGGGCGAACAGCAATTGCAGTCCCAGTCCCCAGAGCACCGTCTTCAGGCGGATGGCCTTGCGATTGGTGGAGAAGAAATAGGCCGCGCCGAGCAGGGCGGCAATTCCCAGCAGACCTGTAAATCGTTCCATGAAAACTCCTTATTCGTTAGGGCCGGATTCGTTGGGGCCGGTGATCACGCGTCGCACCAGACCAGCTTGCGGCGGAGGCGCCTCAGCCGCAATGGAATAGCTCTGCTCCACCAGCCGGCGCGCCTCTTCCAGGTGCCATTCCGAATTGTAGTGAAGCGTGCACAGCGATTCCCCTGCATTCACCGCGTCCCCTACCTTCTTATGCAGCACCAGGCCGACTGCGGGATCAATCGAGTCTTCTTTGGTCTCGCGTCCGCCGCCCAAAAGCATGCCGGCGATGCCGATGTGCTCGCACTGGATGTGGTGGACGAAACCCGTTTGTGATGCCGGCACATCCAGTTGATGGCTGGCTCGCGGCAGGCGGCCGGCGTCGTCCACGGCCTTTTCGTCTCCTCCTTGCAAGCGCACGATCTCGCGGAACTTGTCCAGGGCCTTCCCGCTGGCCAGCAGTCGCTCGCCGGTGCGCCGGCCATCCTCCACGCTGGCGGACGTCCCCGCAAGATAGAACATCCACGCCGTCAGTTCCAGGCACAGGTCGCGCAGGTCGGCAGGGCCCTGGTTGCGCAGAGCGTCGAGGCACTCGCTTACTTCCAGAGCGTTGCCCACGTTCCGCCCCAGGGGCTGCTCCATGTCTGTAATCAGCGCCACCACCCTGCGGCCCATGCGCTGCCCGGTTTCCACAATGAGGCGGGCAAGAAAGACCGCGTCTTCCTCCTTCTTCATGAAGGCGCCGCCGCCGGTCTTGACGTCCAGCACCAGCGTTTCGGTCCCCTCGGCCAGCTTCTTGCTCATGATGGAGGCGCTGATGAGGTAAGGGCTCTCGACGGTCGCGGTGACGTCGCGCAAAGCATAAAGCTTCTTGTCGGCGGGCGCGATCTCAGGCGTCTGGCCGATCATGGCACAGCCGCACTGCCGCAACTGGCTGCGGAACTGCTCCAGCGTAAGGTTGACGTTGAAGCCGGGTATGGACTCCAGCTTGTCCAGGGTGCCTCCGGTATGGCCCAGGCCTCGGCCGCTGATCATGGGGACAATCAGCCCTCCGGCCGCGGCCAGCGGCGCCAGCACCAGCGAGGTCTTGTCGCCCACGCCGCCGGTGGAATGCTTGTCCGCCTTGGGGCCGGGGACGTCGGAGAGATCCAGAACCTGGCCGGAATGCAGCATGGCGTCGGTGAGCGCTTCGAGTTCCGCCGCAGTCATGCCGCGCAGCAAGGTGGCCATCAGCCAGGCCGCCACCTGGTAATCCGGGACCTCGTCGCGGGTGTAGGCCAGCACCAGGAATGCGATCTCATCCCGGCTCAGTTCCAGGCCGTCCCGCTTGCGGCGGATGATGTCCACCAGGCGCATTCAGGTTTTTCCCCCGGGCGCGGGTGCGCCCAGCTCCGTCAGGATGGCCACCGACGCACTGGCCCCGATGCGGCTGGCCCCGGCCTCGATCATGGCCATGACATCGGCGGCGGTGCGGATGCCTCCGGACGCTTTCACGCCGGCGCGGCTGCCCACCACTCGGCGCATCAGGGCCACGTCGGCCACGGTGGCGCCGCCCCCGCCGAATCCGGTGCAGGTTTTCACGAAGTCGGCGCCGGCCTCAAGCGCCAGCTCGCAGGCCGCAGCTTTTTCTTCGTCGGTGAGCAGAGCGGTTTCCAGGATCACCTTCACCCGAGCGCCGGCCGCATGGGCGGGCCGGGTTACGGCGCGGATGTCGTCCACAACCATCTTGCGCTCGCCGGCCTTCAGCGCGCCGATGTTCATCACCATGTCCAGCTCAGAGGCTCCGAGACGGAGGGCTTGCTTGGCTTCGAAACGCTTGCTCGTACTCAGGGACGCTCCCAGCGGAAAACCCACCACTGCGGCCACGCGCACCGCGCTTCTCCGCAACTGGGCCGCAGCCAGCGCCACGTGCACCGGGTTCACGCACACCGCGGCTACCCGGAAGTGCCGTGCTTCGGCACAAAGCTGGACAACCTGGGCCGCGGTGGCATCGGGTCGCAGCAGGGTGTGATCAATCAGCCCAGCCACGTCGCGCCAGGACGCGGGCAACGGCTGGGCGGCGGCGCGCTGAGACCGAATCGGGCGGGGCATAAGGATGCGGATTCTAACATCCGCCGCTACTCCTTCTCAGGTTCAATCATCTCCGGAGGCAGAATGCACACGTCGCTCAGGTTGCGATAGCGGCCGGCATAGTCCAGGCCGTACCCGACGACGAACTCGTTGGGAATCTCGAAGCCCACGTAGTCGGCCCGGACCGGGACCACGCGGCGCGCCGGCTTGTCCAGCAGGGCGGCCACGCGCAGCATCTGCGGCTTGTGGGCGGCGATTACGTCCTTCAGGTAGGTGAGCGTGAGGCCGGTGTCCAGAATGTCCTCCACCAGGATCACGTTCTTTCCTTCCAGGGAATGGTCGACGTCCTTGGTCAGCTTCACCTCGCCCGTGTTCCGGGTGCGGTCGCGGTAGCTGGAAATTCCAAAAAAGTCGAAGTGGGCCTCGAGCTGGATGTGGCGGGCCAGGTCGCTCAGGAAAATGGCCGCGCCTTTCAGCACCGCCACCATCACCACGGTCTGCCCGGCGAAGTCGCGCGTGATCTCCGCCCCCATCTCCGCCACGCGGCGGGAAATCTGGTCGCGGGTCAGCAGGATTTTCATTTCCGGCATGGCCATGGAAGGCTCCCTCGCTAAAAGCGGAAACTGTCCGGCAGCAGTTCTGTAATGTGGGACTGCTTCCAGCCCGCGGCCGCTTTGAACAGCACCACGGCCTGCGGGCCAAACTCGAAGATCACCTGGCGGCACGCTCCGCAGGGCGAGCAGGGAAGCTCCTTGCCATTGACCACCGCTACCGCCCGCACCTTGACGCCCTTGAACCCCTTGCCTTCCGCGGCGACGGCGGAATGAATGGCCGTACGCTCCGCGCAGTTGGTAAGTCCATAGGAAGCGTTCTCCACGTTGCAGCCCGAATAGAGCGCGCCGCGTTCTGTGAGAATGGCGGCGCCCACGCGGAACTTGGAATAGCGGGCGTAGGACCGCCGCAGCGCCGCGCGGGCCGCCCGCATGAGGCGCCGCCGTTCTCCCGCGGAAAGAGGAACCGGGGCGCGGCTTTTGGATCTCTTCATGGACGGCCTCCCTACTGGCGGGGGAATAATAGCTGATACCATGCGGGCAGCAACAGGCCGGACTCGGCCGATCGGATTCTGCGGATCGGATTCGGCCAATCGGATTCGGCAAATCGGATTCTGATAATCCAGGGGGGGAGGCTTCGTGAGCAATCCGGACTTCATGCGGATGGCGGTGGAGAAGGCGCGGGAAGGCGTTGCCGCGGGCCAGACTCCGTTCGGAGCAGTGATCGTACGCGATGGGACGGTGGTGGCGGCCGCCCACAACACAGTTTGGCGCGACACCGACCCCACCGCCCACGCCGAGGTCAACGCCATCCGCCTGGCCGCCCGCGCGCTGAGCAGCATTGACCTCGCCGGATGCGACATGTTTACCACCTGCGAGCCCTGTCCCATGTGCCTGAGCGCGATTCACTGGTCGAAGATCGAGCGCGTGGTCTACGGCGCCACCATTGCCGACGCCGCGGCCGCGGGGTTCTCCGAACTGCACGTCGCCGCCCGCAAGCTGGCGGAGATGGGCGGCAGCCGGTTGCGGGTCGAGGCCGATCCTGAT
>CAZXVY010000007.1:14062-15297 GCA_964644115.1 uncultured Terriglobales bacterium | reverse complement strand
CCGCAAGCTGGCGGAGATGGGCGGCAGCCGGTTGCGGGTCGAGGCCGATCCTGATGCCCAGGACTGCCGCGATTTGTTCCAGTTGTGGCACAAGGCGGCGCGCAGCGCGAAGTACTAGGAGTCAGTACCCAGTACCTAGTACCCAGTACCCGGTACCTAGTACCCAGTTCTAGAGATCCCTCGCTGCGCTCAGGATTTCGCCTGCGGGCTGGTTCGAGATCCTTCGCTGCGCTCAGGATTTCGCCTGCGGGCTCCCGCTCGGCTCGCTTCGCTCGCCTGCGCTCACGCCCGCCAAGCGGCTCAACTTGAACCGCGTCCCGGCCACGGCTATAGTTTGACCGCCCTGTCACGGAGGCGCATATGCCGCGGGTAGTCCGCTGTGGTCTGATCCAGGCGCACAACCAACTCGCTCCTCCTCACTCCATGGCCGCGATCAAGAAGGCCATGGTGGAGAAGCACCTCAAGCTGATCCGCACGGCGGCGCAGAAGCGCGTGCAGGTGCTCTGCCTCCAGGAACTCTTCTATGGCCCGTACTTTTGCGCGGAGCAGCATATCCGCTGGTACGACATGGCCGAGAAGATACCCGACGGCCCAACCATCAAGCTGATGCAGAAGGAAGCCGCGCGCCATGGCATGGTGCTGGTGGTTCCAGTCTTCGAGGAGGACCTTACCGGGCTTTACTTCAATACCGCCGCCGTCATCGACGCCGACGGCCAGTATCTGGGCAAGTATCGCAAGCATCACATCCCGCACTGCCATCCGGGATTCTGGGAGAAGTTCTATTTCACGCCCGGCGACCTGGCCTACCCGGTTTTTCAAACCAAGTTCTGCAAGGTCGGCGTCTACATCTGCTACGACCGGCATTTTCCCGAGGGCGCCCGCATCCTGGGACTGAACGGGGCGGAGATTGTCTTTAACCCTTCGGCCACTGTGGCCGGTCTCTCCGAGTACCTTTGGGAACTGGAGCAGCCGGCGCACGCCGTGGCCAACGGCTACTTTATCGGCGCCATCAACCGGGTGGGAACGGAAAAGCCCTGGAGCATTGGGGAGTTCTACGGCAAGAGTTACTTTTGCAATCCCCGGGGCAAGATCATCGCGCAGGCCTCGCGCAACAAGGACGAGGTGCTGGTGGCCGACCTGGATCTGGACATGATCCTCGAGGTGCGCAAAGTCTGGCAGTTTTTCCGCGACCGCCGGCCGGAGAGCTACGGCCCGCTTACCACGCAGTCCGGCGT
>CAZXVY010000007.1:0-13962 GCA_964644115.1 uncultured Terriglobales bacterium | reverse complement strand
ACGTCTCTACAGAGCTTGCGGTACCAAGGGAGCCCAAGGAGAGCAACATGAGTGCAGTGGCGGAAGCGGTGGTGTCCCGAACCATGAATTTTGTGAATGGCCGCTGGGTGGAGCCGTCCGGCGAGCGCCGCGTGGAACGGCGCAACCCCGCCAACCGGGACGATCTGGTGGGGGTGGTGGCGCTGTCTACGCGGGCGGAAACCCGCGCCGCGGTGGAAGCTGCCGCCGCCGCTTTTCCGGCGTGGCGGGCCACTCCCGCGCCGCTGCGCGGCCGCATCATCGCGCGCGCGGCGCAGATCATGACCGAGCGCCAGCAGGAACTGGGCCGCATCCTTACCCGCGAAGAAGGCAAGACGCTCGGCGAGTCGAGCGGAGAAATCCTGCGCTCCATCAACGTCCTGGACTTCATGGCCGGAGAAGCCCGCCGCATTGCCGGCGAAACCCTGCCTTCCGAGCTTCCTCGCAACTTCGCGTACACCCTCAAACTGCCGCTGGGAGTGGTGGCCTGCATCACGCCCTGGAATTTCCCAGTCGCCATCCCGGTGTGGAAAATTGCTCCCGCCCTGGTGGCGGGAAACACCGTGGTCTTCAAACCGGCCACCATCACCGCGTTCACCGGAATGAAGGTGGTGGAAATCTTCGAAGAGGCGGGCGTGCCGCCGGGCGTGCTCAACCTGGTGGTGGGCGCGGGCGCGGAAGTGGGCGACGAACTGGTGGAGAATTCCGCGGTGAAGGCCGTAAGCTTCACCGGCTCCAACGAAGTCGGGTCCGCCCTCTACACCCAGGGCGCCTCCCGCTTGAAGAAGGTGCAATGCGAGATGGGCGGCAAGAATCCGCTGGTGGTCCTGGAGGACGCGGACCTCGATCTGGCGGTAGAAAGCGCGCTGCAGGGCGCCTTCGGCTCCACCGGCCAGCGCTGCACGGCCACCAGCCGCGCGATTGTGGTGGAGGACGTGGCTGACGAATTCGTCCGCCGGCTGGCGGAGCGCACCGCGCAACTGAAAGTCGGCGACGGCGCCCAGCCCGGCGTCAACGTCGGTCCGTCGGTGGACGAATCGCAGTTCCAGACCGTCCTCAAGTACCTGGAGATCGGCAAGCAGGAGGGCGCGCGCCTGGTGTGCGGCGGCGAGGCCCTGCGCGGCGGCAGCTACGACCGCGGATATTTTGTCCAGCCCACCATCTTCGACCACGTGAAGCCCGGCATGAGAATCGCCCAGGAGGAGATCTTCGGGCCGGTGCTCTCCGTAATCCGGGTGCCCGACTTCGAGCAGGCCATCGAGGTTGCCAACGGCGTGGTCTACGGGCTCAGTTCCTCCATCTACACGCAGAACGTTTCCCGCTTCTTCGAGTTTGTGGACCGCATCGAGACCGGCATGACCCACCTGAATTCTCCCACCACCGGCGGCGAAGCCCACATCCCCTTCGGCGGCATGAAAGGTACGGGCGTTGGCATGCGGGAACAAGGGCGGGTGGCCATCGACTTCTTCACCGAGCTGAAGGTGGTCTACGTGGACTACACCGGCGCCAAGCGGGAGTCGAACATTTACTGAGAGCCGGGGCGGTTATCGGGCGCAGCTGCGGTTTGCTCATGCCTCTTCTGACCGCGCACCGGGCATCGCGGAAGACAGGGAGTCGCGGGCTGGTTCTCAGCCCGCGACTCGAAGTGACGCAACTCGACCCAGCCTAGAAGCGAAACACCAGTCCAAGCTGGATGTCCCGATTGCGCAGCGCGCGGCCCTCCGTGCCGAGGAAGCTGTTGTTGAAGGTCATGACCCGGTCTTCCACCACCGGGGTACAACCGGGACCTGGCACTGGACAGTCGTCGCCGGTGCTGACGTTGAACATGATGTCATTGAACCGGGTGAAGGTCGTCCGGTTGGCGAGGTTGAAGGCCTGGGCGCGGAACTGGAGCGAGCTGCCCTCGCCCATGCGAAACCGTTTGTAGATGCTCAGGTCCACCTGGTTGCGGCCCTGGACGCGGACGGAGCCACGTCCGAAGAAGGGCACGCGGTCGCCGTCGCCGAAGGCGGTTCGGGCATTATCGCGGTTCACGTCGCCTAGCATGACCGGGGTTATCGCCAGGCCGGTGGCGGCAGTGTAAATGAAGCCCGAGCTCCAGCCATCGAGCAGCCAGCGCGTGGCGCCGGCGGACTTGCGCCAGAACTGTGGTTCCCAAACTGCTCGTGCCACGAAACGGTGCCGCTGGTCCAAGCGGGAGTTGCCGCGGTCCAGGTCGGGTTGGTTCTGATCGGAGAGGTCGGAGAAAAAGGCTCCGCCATTGTTGAAGCCGTTGCTAACGTCTCCAAGGTTGTGGCTCCAGGTGTAGCTGATGCCCGCCACCAGGCCGTCCTCCCAGCGCCGTTCGAAGCTGGCGAGCAAGGCGTCGTAGGAGGTACTGACCGCCGACTCGTTTAAAGTGATGGCTTGGAAATTCGGGTCCGGCCGGTTGGCCGTTAAATTTGCCTGGTAGTCAGGAATGTTAATGGTCCGGATCAAGTTTCCGCCCGCATCGAAGAACGAAGCCACCAGCGGAGCGGACTCCGCGAATGCCTGATCAAGCACGTTGATGTTGCGGTTACGCGGCAGCTTGGTGCCTTTGGTATGGACGTAGCCCAGGGTGAAGGAGTGCCGAGGCGCGAACTCCCACTGCAACTCCAGACTGGTCTGCTGGGTGTAGCCGTTGACGCGGTCAGGTGCGTAGGCGCTGATGGAGGCGAACGGGTCGGCGCAGGCCGGCGGCATCGGGCAGGCAGTAATGGGCGCGCTCAGGATGGGAAAATCCGAGCCTTGAAGATTGAGCGGATCCAAGGCGGCCGGGTTGAAATTCAACACGGGCACAACCACGTTACCCAAGTTCTGGACATCGGTCCCGCTAAGGAACTGGCTGAAGCTGAAGGCGTTGTTGCCGGCCAGGGCGGCCTGCACGTCGATCTGCGCCGTGCGGATGTAGTAAATGCCGTATCCAGCACGGAACACAATCTTGTCTGACGGCGCCCAAGCCAGGCCGATGCGTGGGGCAAAGTTGTTCTTGTCCTGGTTGATCGTGGCCGTCTCCGGCACCAAGGGGTTGGGAAGGACGGGGTCCTGGAGCTTCTGGTATTCGTAGCGCAGCCCCAGGTTCAGGGTGAGCTGGGGGTTGATCTGGATGGTGTCCTGCACGAAGAAGCCATAGTCCACGGTGGTGTGATTGGTGAGGGCCTGGCCAAATCGCTGGGTATAGTCGCGGAGGATGCGCCGCGGGGTAGAGACAGGCCGTGGTCCAGTGTTGAGGGTATTGACGCCGAAGAAATTGCGACCGAGAGCGGGGTTGGTGATCGCGGTGAAAACACGCGAGAGCTCGATCCATTGACCGGGACCGTCGATGTCGTAAAGGCCGTTGAAGTCCCCGGGGAAAAAGTTGTCATCATAGGTGAGCACGACGTCGGCGCCGAACTTCACCTGGTGCCGGCCGCGCAGCCAACTGGTGTTGTTCTGCCACTGCCACTTGTCCTCGTGGGTAAAACGGGGCAGTGAACCGCGGCCTCCCAGATCGAACAAGGCAATGTCGATCTCGGGCAGGCCGGGCGCGTTGGCGCCGGTGTCGGCATCGTCCCGCACATACTGGAAACGAAACTCGTTCACCCAGCGCGGCCCGAACACCGAGTTCAGGTTAGCGACTATTGCGTCCGACCGGTTCTTCTCCGGGCCGCTGCCGCTCTGGTTTTCGTCCTGCGAGGCCTGGGTCTCGATTCCGTTGGGACCCGCCTCGAAGTCCTGGTAATTCCACTGCGCGCTCAGGTTGTGGTTCGGGTTGATGATCCAGGTGATCTTGGGAAAGAAGGTGATCTGGTTGGGATTGCGGTCGCCGATGCGCGGCACGCTGAAGAACTGCCGGCCGGGAAACGGGTTGATGGTGGTGACGTTGGTGCCGGCGATGGTGAAGGTCTGGTCGAGGAAAGAGGTGTCGCCCAGGAAGTAGGCCCGGGCAAAGGCCCAGTTGAGGAACGCCTGCTGCACCACGTCCCTTTCAAACGCGCTGACCGCTGTGAAGTTCAGGACAACGTTGCCGTTCGCGCCGTCCACTGGATCGAAGAAAGTGTTGCTGTTGGTGTTGAAGTTAGTGGTCGTGCTGAGCACGCTACGCGGATCGAAGTTCAGCTCGTCGTTGGTCTGCTGGTCGAAGACGATGGCCACCGGGTCGCGCCGCACCTGCTGGTCGTAGCTGAAGAACAGAAACAGCTTGTCGCGCTTGAGCGGGCCTCCGAGGGTGCCGCCGAACTGCTGGCGGCGGCCGTCGGGCTTACCCAGGCCCTGCTCCTTGGCAAAGAACGGCGCGGCGTTGAGGGCGTTGTCGCGGATGTACCAGAACCCCGAGCCGTGCCAGGCGTTGGTGCCGGACTTGGTCACGGCGTTGACCACGCCGCCCGCCGAACGGCCGTGTTCGGCTGAGTACGCGGTGTTCAGGATGCGGAATTCCTGAACCGCCTCCTGGCTGTACTGGAAGGGCGCGCGACCACGCCCCCGCAGCTCGGCGAAGAAGGTGTTGTTATTGTCCACGCCATCCACCTGGATGTTATTGAACGCGCCCTCTTGACCATTGATGGAGACGGTGTTGACCGAGTCGAACTCGGCGTCCGCGGAAACACCCGGCAAAAGGACGGCCAGGTCGTTCCAGTTGCGATTGTTTAGCGGAAGCTCACGAATCTCTGTGTCCACTATGACCGACTCCGCTCCGGTTTTTCCCGCCTCGATTAGAGGGGCCGCTTCCGTGACCACCACTATCTCCTGTGCGCCTCCCACCTTGAGTCGCGCATCGAGCGCGGCGGATTCGCCAACTTCGACGTAAACTCCGGTACGGCGCAGCTCGGCGAAACCATCGCGGGTGAAGACCACGTCGTAGGTTCCCACCGGCAGCGGTGTTGCGATGTAATAGCCGCGGTTGTCACTTTGCACCGTACGGGAGAGGCCGGTACCGGTGTTCACCGCTCGCACGGTGGTGTCGGGCACAACCGCGCCGCTGGCGTCGTAGACATAACCCGAAATGCTTCCGCCAGCCGCCTGCGACCACAGGGAAACCGGACCGAGTAGCAACAACAGTGTGCCGAGAAGGGGAGCGACAAACTTGCGCACAGTCGATTTCATGGCAGGTGACTCCATCGGAGATTTGGAATTACAAAAGCGCTGGCCGGGAACCGGTGAATCTTTACTCATTCGCAGACATCGTGTCAAGAACTACAAGACGCAATCCACGACTTACGCCGTGGGCCAACACGTCTTGCGCCCCTCCGGGCTTCACGCGGGGCTAATAGGCAGTGGAAAAACCCGCAAGCTCCGGCCGATATTCCGGTCCCGCGCTGCCTCGTTCTGAGTTCGGCATCCGACTACCTTGCATCTCGCAGCGCATCCAGTACGCACAACGGACCGCGCGACATCCAGTTTGCTGTGAAGTTCCACTGGTAAGCGGCAGCGTTCCAAGGGCGGCAGCCCGCACTTTCGTGCTGCCGCCCTTTTTCTTTGTGCCTGCTGCTAGGAGGCCGCCGCTCCGAAGGGCGCTACGACGCAGCGGCCTATTTGGGACTCGTCGTTCCCGGCGGAGGCGCCATGGGCACGGTGGGGGGCGTCGGGTTGGCGCGAGGAGCATAGGGAGGTGGCGTCGGCAGCTCGACGCTCTCGCGCCAGGCGGTGTACCACAGGTTGAGCAGCATCTGGCTGCCCGCGGCCAAGCGGCGGCGCGTGAAGTCACGTCCTTCGGGTGTTCCCCCGCCGGCAAAGGCCCCGGTTCTCTCCAGGCGGTAAAACTCCTCCACCAACTGGTTCGACTCCCGCAGATATTTCACATAGTCGGCAAACGGGTCGGCCAGGCGGACGGGGGCCCCCACCAGGTCCTTGAAATCCTGTGCCTTCAGGTTGGCGGCGACGTACGCCGACTCAAAGGCGGAGTGGATCCTGGTATCGGTGGTGTACAGCCTGGAGTTTTCCCCCACCCATCCATGATGATGGATGGTGGTGTGCAGCGGCTGGGCGCCGTCGGCCACGTAATGGCCCAGCCAGCCGGCGTAGAAAACAATTTTCTTTTCCACTTCCCGGGTGCGCTTCTTCTCCTGTGCGAGCGCGCGGTATTCGCGGAAGGCCGCCCGCAACCGCTCGTAAACCTCCATGGTGATGTAGGGCTGAAGGCCGACACCTTCGGGAAGCAGGTCAT
Source organism: uncultured Terriglobales bacterium (assembly GCA_964644115.1). GTDB lineage: Bacteria > Acidobacteriota > Terriglobia > Terriglobales > Acidobacteriaceae > CAZXVY01. The sequence goes on along the minus strand of CAZXVY010000007.1, from coordinate 7,781 downwards.
CGGGATTGGCGCCAACTTTATCATCCGACTTGGCGTCGGATTTATCATCCGGCTTGGCGGGGGGCTGGGCGGTGGAGCTGGCCAGCGCGGCGGCGCGCTTCTGGTTCAGCAGCTTGTAGAAACTGTAGCGCTCGCGGGGAAGCTCGGCGACGTCCGCCACCAGCTCGAAGTCAATGAAGTGGTCCGGTCCCTGGGCGTCACGCAAGGAGACCTCGCGAGCGTCCCGCCAGCGGTCGGGCTCATACCCCAGGTAGGCGAGCTGCTTCTTTTCCTTGCGGAAGAACCCGGGCATTTCCAGCGGAATCTTCCCCGCGGCGACTTGGTTGACCAGGGTGTGCCCTTCGTATCCCCAGCTCCCGCCGGGAATCGGCATCAGCAAGAGCGCCAGAAACGCGGCCAAAACACGCTTGCGGAAATCCATGAGGTTCGACGAGGGGCCTTTCCTGCCCGAGTTTTCCCGGAAGGCCACTGATGCTATCAGGACAGCGGAGCAGTGTCACTCGCGGGCCCCGATTGAATCGGGGCGGGCCAGGGCTGGCTCCGCAGCAGCAGGCGGATGTGCTGGCGCGAGGGCTTCGGTGAGCACGCGGCCGGTGGCGTGGCTGGGAGGCGCGATGCCCAGCAGCGTGCTCAACGTCACCGCCAGGTCGCGAGGCTGGCTGGGTGTGCGATACGTGCCCGGCCGAAACGGCAGCCCGTACAGAGCCAGCGGGACGTGAGTGTTGTAGGCGTAGGGCGACCCGTGATTGTTGTAGGTGTACGGCAACCCGGTGCTCGGGCGAATCTCGGTTTCGCCGGCGTGATACGGCGGAAGCATTCCGATCACGTACCACCCGCCGTAGGGCAGGTAGCTATTGGCGTACTTGCGCGACATTTCTCCGGGCGGAAGCTTTCCGCCGGCGATCTGCGCGCGCGTGTAGTAACCGCGGAAATGCGCTGCTTGCAGCAGGGCTTCGCCCACTCGCCGCTCGGCTTCCGCTTCGTCGGCGATGCCGGCTTCGGCAAACGCCTCCTGGGAAACAAAGGCAACGTGGTCGCGGAACAAGTTGACGTAGTTCCGCGGCTTGCCGGGAGAGAGCGACTGCGACAGCAATTGGTTGAGGCGGTCCTGCACCTGCTTCCTGTAAGGCAGCCGATCCGCGTCCAGGCGAAAGCGCTGGGTGTACTCGGCCGCGGGCTCAAACCCGTGGTCCGCGGTGAGCACCATCCAGACGTTGGCCAGCCCGAGCTGGCGGCCCAGAAAGTCCGCAAAGTCCGCCAGTTGCCGGTCAGTGGCCCGCACCAGCGCGTCCGCTTGCGGGGAGTCCGGTCCAACGTTGTGCAGCAGCAAATCGTTGGCAGAAAGGCTCACGATCAGAAGGTCGGTGGCCGGGCCGCTGCCCACATGCTCATTCACGATCAACTCGCGGGCGAACTCCAGCGTGTACTGGTTGCCGAAAGGCGTGGACCCCACGATCCAGTAGAAACTGGTTTCCCCATCCTTGCGGTTCTCGCGCTGGGTGCTGCGCAGCAGCACGCCTTCCTCATCTTTCCATTCCCGGTTCCAGAGCGCCTCCGCCCGGCCGCTTTCGTTGAAATTCCTGACCCACTGGGGGAGGTCGGCGATGTAGTAGGAAGAGGTCACAAAGGCGCCGCTGGAGCGGTGGATCCAGTAGGCCGCATCCGCCGCCCGGCCGCCGGAGAGTACCGCGGCCGTGTCCTTCAGAGAGACGGCAAACACCCGCGACTTCCCCCCGGTGGCCAGCTTCAGCTCGTCCCCCAGAGTGCTGGCCAGCAGGTTGCGCGGGGACGAGCCCTGGGCAACATCCTTGCCGCCAACTCCGAGGAGCTGCGTGGCGTCGTCCTCGACGGGCGTCACGGCCCGCTTGCGACGGGCGTCCCACCAGTAGTTGGCGCCGATGCCGTGGGCGGCGGGATGGGCTCCGGTGAGCAGCGTGGCGTGGCCGGCGGAAGTCCAGGTGGCGGCGTGATCGTAGTGGCAGTTGGCGAAGGCCGCTCCCCGTTCCAGGAAAAGCCGGAAGCCATTCTCCACGAAGCGGTGGCGCTGCCGCTCCAGCAAGTCAGGGCGGAGGCCGTCAATCACCACCAGAACCACCAGGCGCGGCCGCCCATCGTAGGCGGAGGCCCAGCAGTACACCGACAGCAGGACAAACACGAGGAGAGCAAACGCGCGGGTTGGGCGCAGGCGCATGCAGGGGAAATCATAGCTGGCTGCGCTGCGAAACGGTAGCCTATGGGGCCTGTCTCATGCGGGTTGGCGGCGGCTCGTCGACGCACAACGCGTTCGGAAATCAGCGATATAATCTATCTCCTTCCTACCGACGCGCGCCGTCGGGTGAGCCCCTTTTGGAGACGACAGCCATGCAGACAATGGAGCACAAGCTTTTCATCGCCGGCGAGTGGGTGGAATCCGCGGGTGGAATCCTCTTCCAGGACCTCAACCCCGCGACCGGCGAATTAATCGGCAACATTCATCAGGCTACGGGTGAAAACGTCGAGCGCGCGATCCACGCCGCGTACACCGCGAGAACATCGTGGGCGAATACGCCGGCCGCCTACCGGGAACGGATCCTGCTCAAGGCGGCGGACCTCGCCGAAGCGCAGACCGAGGAGATAGCGGACCTTCTTATCACGGAGACGGGCGCCGCCGTGGGCTTCGCCCACTTCCAGGTCCACCTGGTGACAGACTTCCTGCGCGCCATGGCCGGAGAGTGCCGCCGCATCTGCGGCGAAACCATGCCCATGTTGCAGCCGGGCCAGTTTTCCATGTCCGTGCGACGGCCGCTGGGTGTGGTGGCCGGGATTGGGCCCTTCAACGCGGCCATGTTCCTTCCCTTGAAGAAGGTGGCCATGGCACTGGCCGCAGGCAACACGTTTGTGCTCAAGCCTTCGGAGGAGACCCCCATCGTGGGGTTGAAGATTGGCGAAATCTTCAACGCCGCGGGACTCCCTGCGGGAGTGCTGAACGTGGTCTCCGGTCCGGGGCCGGACATTGTGCGGCAACTCATCGCCGATGCTCGCGTGAAGCTGATCACCTTCACCGGTTCGGACAAGGTCGGCCGGGTCCTGGCCGTGGAAGCGGCAAAGTACTTCAAGCGCTTTGTGATGGAGCTAGGCGGGAAAAACCCCTTCATCGTGCTGAAGGACGCCGACCTGGACTATGCCGTGGACTGCGCCGCCTTTGGCATTTACATGCACCAGGGCCAGGTATGCATGGCCAGTTCGCGGATCATCGTGGAGGATCCGGTCTACGACGAATTCTGCGCCAAGTTTGTAGCCAAGACCCGCACCATAAAAGTGGGCGACCCGCGCGATCCCTCTACGGTAATCGGCCCCATCATCCGCAAGTCGCACTGCGCTTTCGTGGACGCACACCTTCAGGACGCCGTGGCCAAGGGAGCGAAGCTGCTCACCGGCGGTACCCACGACGGCCCCTTCTATCAACCTACCGTACTGGCGGATGTAACTCCCGCGATGAAGGTCTATCACGAGGAGACGTTTGCACCCGTGACCTCCATGCTGCGTGTAAGGGACGCGGAGCACGCGCTGCAGGTGGCCAACGATACCAGCTACGGCCTGTCGTCTTCGGTGATGACTCGGGACATCGATACGGCGCTGAAATTCGCGGAACAGCTCGAGGCAGGCATGGTGCACATCAATGACTGCACCCTGCACGACGAGCCCACCGCACCGTTCGGAGGCGTGAAGAACAGCGGCTTCGGGCGGGAAAACGGGCGCTGCGGCGTCGAGGAAATGACGGAAGTCAAATGGATCACGATCCAGGCCGGAAGGCGCGCCTTTCCCTTCTAGCGCCTCAAACCCGGCTTAGTTTTCACTCAAAGCGCTGCTGGCCGAAAACTGCGGCGGGATGTTGTCCAGCCACGCTGTGAAGATTGCCCTGGGCGTTCCTTAACGCGATTGCGGGGTGGTTAGGAAATGAACCGAACGAGAAAGAGCGTCCTAGGCTGCCCAACCTGTCGCAATGCAGCCACTAAGAATCACTAGATGGGACGGAATGGCAGCCGCAGCCGCGAGAGGACTGGGGAATTTCAACGGAATACCAATACTTCCTCAGCGTCCACCCAGCGATGTGCATTGAGGTCAGCGCCGTAAAAAACAGAACCAGCAAGAGCGAGCCGATTCGATAGATCCCGGCCTCACTGAACAACAACACGGCAACGCAGAGTAGCAACGATCCTGCAAAGCAGGCCAGAGCTACGCGTACGCATCGCGTGCACGTGCCGAACATGCTGATCAAACGTGTGCGACCCGCACTCATTTACAAAGCCCTTGTTGCAAGCATGTCTCCCGCAACCGATGCACTACGGGTCGCGACCTGTTGGATGCCGCCCGATCCCAACCGCCGCAACAAGTGGCGCTGAGGTCGACCCGGCCGGGCCGTCGCAATCGTTGCACTCGACCAACTGGGCGCTCTCAATGTCATGGATTTCGTTCCATTGATGACTTGAGTCAGTAACCCATCGGCCTGTGAGCACCATGATACAGCCCCGCGATATCGCCTCGCCTCGCTCGTCAAAATCATCGAGTTGATCAGCAATCCAACCAATACCGGCCCCGATTGTATCCCCCGCGAAGCCCCCGACGATCGCGCCGATCAAAATCGCTGCCGCGACAATGACCGCACATATTAACCCTCCAATCCCGAAAGTAGCCAGCGCGAGCGCCGCACAGATGGCTGCACCTGCGATTGCGCCGCCGACTGCACCCGCGATTGAGCCCACTGCGCCACCCACTGCCGCGTAGTCGCCGATGTGCGAGCCAATTTCGCAGTGCAGCGCTTGTTGCCGTGTGCTCGGGTCCAACACGGGGAAGGCTGGTCCGCCCCCAGGCGCGTCACGATTGCGAACCTCATCTGTGTCGAGCCCCGCCACTGCTGGAAAAAGGAGTGTAAGCAGAGGGCCGCCCAAGTTGAAGGTCCAATCGTTGTCGTTCCACGGCGGGAAGCCGGTGTTCTTGCCGGCGCACAGCACACAACCGCTCATGCTGATGGTCGATGGGTCGTGCGCGAAGAGGCGGTCGAACCAGTTCACGGCGAAGCCAACCCAGAAACCAATCACGGCCCCTGCTGCCGCACCTAGAACAAGCACGGCTAGGCCAAGCAGGCCGACCGCTCCCCCTGAAGCGAAACCAGCGATGGCCGCCGCGTTTAGGTACGCAATAACACCACCCAGAATCGCTCCACCACCAACCCAACCGAGGACGCGACCTTGCGCCGCGTCTTTGTCACCCGCACCTTCGTGAACTACGCTGCATCCGGCCATGTGTCATCCCCCGCGAGTAATGGTGATGGTGACCCCGCCCGTGGGTACACCGCCTTGGCGGACGTTAATGTTGAACACTCCAGGCGGACCCGGTCCATCGGGTGCGTCGACGAGAACCTCGACGTCGCGATAAGGCTCCCCGGTCGCGAAAAGGAACTGAACCGGCTCAACTCGGGCCGACCACTGGGCGGGCTTGCCTTGGAACGCCACGTCTGGATCGAAATCCTTCCCCACGTTGTCTTCGAACTCATAGGAGTCAATCTCGATCCGCACCAGATTGCAGGGCGTGCGCCTTTTCTCTCGCTCTGCCTTGTCATCATCTCGGCGCCGAGTGCGCTTCATCCACGCATAGATTGACTCGCTCAAAAGCCCGAGAATCGCGAGTGCTGCGTACCCCAGCGCAACCATTATGAGAAACCGCACGAAGGGATCCCAACTCTGCGGCCCCAGCTTGTAGGCAAAGCCGCCGGCAACTGCGCCCAAGACGCCCCAACCGGCGAACACGCGATGGGGCCGAAGAAAAGGTCCGCCACCCTCCTTCACAGGCGGGCATCCATTCGGATACTGATTGAAGATCCGGAGTGGCCGACGGACGGGGGAACTGGCCGCGTACACCTGGGTGTTGTTCCATCCTAAGTTGTTCGATGGATTGCCATCGTTCGGGTGCTGCAGTTCTACTTCGATGCAATAGTGCCCCGGCGTATCAGGTGTGCGCCACATGGTCTGAACGACCGCAACGCCGGGCCATATTGGGACGTCCGCCGAGAGGGTCGCAATCGTATGTCTTGTCTGACTGCCGGCACCGAATTCAATCCATCGCACGTGAACGGCGGTACCAACGGCTGGCTTATCGCGCGAGCTGTTATGGACCGTGATCTCTACCGTGTAGGTTGTTCCGGCTACTAGGTGATAGCTGTTTTGCTCAACCCCGTTCAGGAGGATGCGCACGTCGGGATTGTCCCAAGTCACGGGTTGGAGCAGCCGCATCAGTAAGAACTGGCTGTAAATGCACGGGTCCGGTTTACGGATGACGTGGCCGGGAAAATTGACGCACGGATCGCCGGTTGGTGTCTTTGGCTCACGCGTAATGATCTGCCATATGCGGCACAACCGACTCGGGGGTCGGCACTTATCGTGCTCTTGCGTCTTTTCCACAGGGCACCTCCCGTCGCTTTACACCCCGTAAGGACAGCGGACCGGAAGATCTGGATCGGCTTCGTCAGTCCGCGAATGGAGCCGGAGCGAAAGCGCGGTTGAGCCTGGGTAAGCTCCACTGAATGACAACGTCAACTACAGACCATGTTGCCAGGAACGCAGCGCATTCCAGTGTGAAGCTGTGAAACTTGTAGAACAACTCGGCGATTACCCAGGCGAGGGCTAACGCAGGGACTTGTTCATAAGCCAGCCGTTTTGCGGGGAGCATGCGAAATAAGGTATACATGAGGGTCCCCCTTCAGTGGCGTGAGACGCTACTCTACTATATCTCCCTGTGTCAATATTAAACCTGAATCCTGCGCGAAAGGTTCATGAGCGTCCTTGATTGATTTGCCTTTCTGGGCGCGGCTTGTGAGAGCCTTTGGCCATTGCGTCCGAGGCAGGCATGGTGCACATCAATGACTGCACCCTGCACGACGAGCCCACCGCACCGTTCGGAGGCGTGAAGAACAGCGGCTTCGGGCGGGAAAACGGGCGCTGCGGCGTCGAGGAAATGACGGAAGTCAAATGGATCACGATCCAGGCCGGAAGGCGCGCCTTTCCCTTCTAGCGCCGCAGACCCCGGCTTGATGCGGCCCGCCTAGTCGCGGCCTGCCTCGATGAGCTTCTCCGCCAGGCCGTTGGGATTGGTAAACAGCACCTCGTGGCTTCCCGGCATCTGCACCAGACGAAACAGCCCAAGCCGGGTGGACATGCGCGGATGCCAGCCCCATTCTCCGGGCGGCAGCGCGATGTCCTCGGTGCAATTGAGGTAGCTCCTGGGAATCTCCAGCGAATAGAACTTCTTCAGATCCAGCTTGTCTTGGAATAGCTGGTAGGGCTCCGGCGAAAGAGAGTCGTAGGTGGACTTGGCCAGCTCCAGGTCAGCGTCGTTGATGAAGGCCTCGCGCCAAATGGGGAAGGGCAGCATCACGGTGTGGTCGGTGGATTTCTGGACGAGCTGGTCGAACAACTCCCGGTAGTACGGTGGGACTTCATCGTTCAGGCAGTTGCCGTCGCGCAGTACGAACGCATTCCAGAAGACCAGTCTGCGGATGCGCTCCGGCATGACTTCCGCGACTTTGGAGATGATGGTTCCACCGAAGCTGTGCCCCACCAGGATGAAGTCCCGCAGATCGTTGCTCAGGATGGAATCCACGATCGACTGCGTGGCCTGGACATGGTTCACGGCCTTGTTGCTGCCCGTGCCGTGCCCGGCGATGGTGGGAGCCAAGGCTGTGTGCCCGCGCGCCTTCAGGTGCTCGACGGTCTGGCTCCAAGCGCTGCCGTTCTGCCACGAGCCGT
>CAZXVY010000006.1:0-23944 GCA_964644115.1 uncultured Terriglobales bacterium | reverse complement strand
TGCCGCTGGAAGTGTGCCTGGAGCGCAACAGCCGCCGCGAACGCGTGGTGCAGGAGGAGGTGATGCGCCGCCTGGCCGCCAAACTCAAGCCGCCTACGTTCGATGAAGGGTTCTCCAAGATCGTGGTGGTGCGGGTGAAGCAGAAGGCGGATTGAATCATTGAATCATTGAGTCATTGAATCATTGAATCATTGAATCATTTGCTCAATGCTCGCGCGGCCCTAATGATTCAATGATTCAATCCCTCAATGATTCAATAGTCTCACGCCACCTTTAGCGCTCGCTCCAAATCCGCGATGATGTCGTGCCGGTCTTCAAGGCCGACGGACAGCCGGATCCCGCCCGGCTGAACGCCGCGTCCGTGGCTTTCGTGTTCGAGGTCGGTGCTCTGGCCCTTGGCGGCGGCGTAGGCCGAGTGGGTCATCGAGTAGGGATTCTCGATCAGGGTCTTGATCTGTCCCAGGCTCACCGCCAAGGTCACGCAGTAGGCCTTGTCGGCGATGTGATTGATGAAACGCTCGGCGCGGTCGTTGCGCCCAGGTTTGTCCTTCAGGGTGAAGAAAATCATGGAGCCGGGGGCGAACTTGCCGCGGTAGTCCACCATCTGTTCTAGCGCCAATGCGCGCTGCGGAAACGACGCCAGCCCCGGATAGTGCACCTCCGCCACCTTGGGATGGCGCTCCAGGAAGCCAGCCACGTGCAGGGCGGAGCGCTGCATGTTGGCCATGCGCGCCGCCAGCGAGGGCAGCCCGAACACCAGCACGTTCCACGCCGCCTTGGGAGAGAGCACTCCGCCGAAGTCCTTGCGATAGAGCAGCAGCAGGTTGTGCAGCGACTCGGGCGCAACCACAACGCCGCCCATGTCGGTGCCGAAGCCCCCGATGCCCTTGGTGAGGCTGTGGACCACCACGTCCGCGCCCAACTTCAGCGGACGCTGGCAGTAGGGCGTGGCAAAGGTGTTGTCCACGACAATCTGGATGCGGTCACCCGCCGGACGCCCGTGGTTGGCGCGGTCCACCACGGCGCGCACCGCGGCGACGTCAATCAATTCCAGCGTGGGATTCACCGGGGTCTCGAAATACACCACGCGCGTCTTGCTGCTGATGGCCTTCTCCAGGGCTTTGAGGTCGCGCAGGTTTGCGAAACGGGCCGAGACGCGCTGCCGCGGCAGCCAGTTGGTGAGCAAGCTGAAGGTGCAGCCGTAGAGGGTGTCGTGGGCGACGACTTCGTCGCCGGCTTCCAACTGGATGGAAAGCGCCGCGGCAATCGCTGCCATGCCGGTGGAGAAGCACACCGCCACGTCGCCTTCCTCCGCCAGCGCGAGATTTTCCTCCAGCATGCCGCGGGTGGGCTCGTCCAAGCGGTCGTAGATGTAGATGGGAACCTTGCGCTTGGTGTCAATGGTGTCGCAGGCGAACTCGAAGAAGCCTTTGGCGCCGCGCTGCGAAGAGCTGAGGCGGAACGTGGCCGAGGAAGTGATGGGCGGGATGACGTGGTGGGTGTAGTCCCACTTAGGCGACTTCGAGCGCCCGTGGATCAGCCGCGTGCGGATGCGGTAGCCGCCGGGTCCGGCGGCTGTGGACTTCTGCTTGATTTTTGCCATGGGAGAGCAGTGACAAGGTAACGGAAAAAGGCAAAAGTCAAAAGGAAAAAGGCCGGAAGCAGGGAAGCAGGATGTAGGATGTAGGAAGTAGGAGCCGTTGACCCCCGGAGTCGCGCACCCTACAATGAAGTTCGTAGTTGGGCTTTCTTAATTACCCAATTACCAAATCACCCAATTACCCAATCCAACTGCCCCCTCGTTCAATGGTAGGACAGCTGACTCTGGATCAGCATATCGGGGTTCGAATCCCTGGGGGGCAGCCAGGCAGTTTCAGCAACTTGCGCTGACTCCAGTTCAACCGTAACTCGCACTGGTTGCGCCTGGGTTGCATTTTGTTGCGCACTTGTTGCTGGCCGACCCTGCCGATCCCTCCACGAAATGTTTCCACCTGGGACTATGCAGCGGGACGTTTTTGTGACGCAGATCACAGCGACCCGTGATTGGGGTCACGCCGCCGTGTTCTCCAAGAATTGTAGGCTGGAGTGGAAATCAATTACTGCGAGGTCTGTCATGCGATTTCCTTACGGACTGCAAGTCATCGAGAGCTGCCTTACCTGCACCTTGCGCAAGGACAGCTTGTTCTGCAATCTTTCGCCCGAAGCCCTGCGTTCCCTGGAAGCCATCCGCTCTACCGCCACCTATCCCAAGGGGACGGTCCTGTTCGTCGAGGGGCAAAGCCCCCGCGGCGTCTTTCTGCTGTGCAACGGACGCGGCAAGCTATCCGCCACCTCCAGCGAGGGCAAATCCCTGATCCTGAAGATTACCGAGCCGGGAGAAGTAATGGGCATGAGTGCAACCGTTTCCGGCCGGCCCTACGAGGCCACGCTGGAACTGCTGGAGCCTTCGCAGGTCAACTTCATGCGCCGCAACGACTTCCTGAATTTCCTGCGGCAGCATGGCGAGGTGGCGCTGCGTACCGCCCAGCAGTTGAGCCAGAGCTATCACTCCGCCTGTCATGAGATCCGATCGCTGGGCTTTGCCCCGTCGGCCGCGGGGAGGCTGGCGCGACTGCTGCTGGACTGGGCCGCGAGCCAGGAACGCGCGGGCAACGGCCTGCGCCTGAAGATGGCCCTGACCCACGAAGAGATCAGCCAGCGGATCGGCACTTCGCGCGAAACCGTCACCCGCATCTTCGCCGACTTCAAGAAGCGGCGCCTGGTTTCCGTGAACGGCTCCACGGTGACCATCTGTGACAAGGCCGCGCTGGAGAGCATGATCACCTCCTAGCCGGGCCAGGGCTTACGTGCCCGGCGTCACTACGAACGGTGATGGTGGTCACAGCATCTTCCAGGCCGGTTTAGTTGTAATGACGGCGTGGAGAAGAAAATGACCTCACCCATCCAGTCCAATCAGCCGGGCGTTGCGGTGGCAGAACCTGGGCCATGGAGGCCGGTGGCCGCCGAGGTCCTGGAGCACTTTGCCCCGCTCGAATCGGTTCGCCAGTACCCCGAAGGTGTGGTTCTTTTTGAGGAGGGCCAGACCCCGACGGGCCTTTTTCTGCTCCGTGGAGGCCGGGTCAAGCTCGGTGTCCGCTCGCGGCGAGGAAGCCAGGTTCTGCTCGAAGTGGCCGGAGCCGGAGAGATGCTGGGCTTGAGCGCCTGCGTCTCCGGCAGGCCCTACGAGCTTACCGCGCGCACGCTGACGCCCTGCGAAGCGATCTTCGTGCGGCGGGAGGTCTTCCTCAGCTTTTTGCGCGATCGCCCCCAGGCTTGCGTGGAGATGGTCAAGCTCCTGAGCACCGACCTCGACACCGCCTACGAGCGCATCCGGCACATGCGCCGGCGTTAGGCTGGCGCTGCCCAGGGGCTGGCCTCTGGGCAGCTTGCGCGCCGCCACGCCGGTGACGGACATCACAGACCCGGGTGACCGCAATCACAGCGGTCGCCGGTGATCCTCGCTATCCTTCCGCCAGTTGTCCCGTAATCCAAGGAGGCGTTCATGAGTCTTTATGCGCGGCGAACCGTGGCGGAACTGGTTCTGGAGAATCCCGGTTTGATTCCGGCCTTCGAGCACTTGGGGATTGACTACTGCTGCGGCGGCAGCCACTCCCTGGAAGACGCCTGCCGGGAGGCCGAGGTTTCCCTGGATCAAGTGGAACGCTCCGTTGCCGAGGAGCGTGCGGTTCCGGCGGAAGCGGAACCGGGGAGAGACTGGGCATCGGCATCCTTGTCCGAACTCGCCGACCACATTGTGGATCGGCATCACGGCTACACCCGGTTGGCGCTGGCCCGGCTGGAAGAGTTGTTTGTGGAAGTCTCAGCCGCTCACGCAGAACGTCATCCGGAGTTGGGGCAGATGCAGCGCGTGTTCCGCGGCCTGGTCCAGGAGCTATTGCAGCACATGAACAAGGAGGAGAGTATCCTCTTCCCCTACGTCGCGAAACTGGAAGAAGCCCTGCGGCGGCGCCAGCCCGTCGCCCCGGCGCCCTTTGGAACGGTGAACAACCCGGTTCGCATGATGATGCAGGAGCACGAGTCCGCGGCGGCGGCGTTGCGAGAGATTCGCAAGTGGGCCGCCGACTACCATCTGCCCGCCGATGCCTGCACCCGATGGAAGCTACTCTACCAGGGCTTCCAAGAGTTGGAGCAGGACTTGCACCAGCACATTCATCTGGAAAACAATATCCTGTTCCCACGGGCCCTGGTGCTGGAGAAGCGCGCGGCCTAGCCCAGCCCGCGCCTGGGGCCGCGCCCGGAGGACAACGATATGGACAGCCCGATCCTGGTCCGAGAATGGGACGCCGACGCCTTCCACGCCCACGTGTTGGAACTGGAGCGGCAAGGATACGTCGCACGCCGGGAGACCTACGCGATTGCCGCGGACATGAACCCGGCAAACGGTTACATCATCCACCTCTACAGCATCGAGATGTATCTGCCGGAGCCGGGCCAAGCCTAGGCTTCGAATCCTCGCACTTTCCGGCGGTCGAGACCGAGGGGACGCCTACCCTGCCGACCGCACGCGGCAGCGTGGTCTTGAAAATCAGCTAATTGTAGCCGAGGCGCGCGCGGTCCGCGCTACTGCTTTCGGATAGCCACCTGTCCCTGGCGCGAGAAGTTGATGGACTCGGCCAGGATCCGAGCTGCCTCCTGCGGGGCATGGAAGCCGGTGGAGTTCTCCGCTTCCACGAAGTCCAGGTAGAACTGTGCCTTGCGCTGGAAGTCGCGAGCGGCAGCCAGTTGCGCATCGGTGGCTCCGCCCGCCTGGGCGGCCTTCAAATCGCCAATCAGCTCCACCAGCGCGTCCATGGCCAGGTTGCGCAGCCGGAAAGTGCGCTCCTGGATGAGTTCCACGCGCGCCTGCAGTTCCGCCTCCGGCCACTTGTGGCAGGTCTGGCAGGAACGGTTGATGTTCAGCAGCGGACTGCGTACATGATGGTCGCTGATCTTCAGCGCGCCTTCGCGCTTGTAAGGCATGTGACAGTCGGCGCAGGCCACGCCCGAGCGCGCGTGGATGCCCTGGCTCCACAACTCGAATTCAGGATGCTGGGCTTTGAGCACGGGCGCGCCGGTTTCGGCGTGTACCCAGTCCTTATGCTGGACTTCCTGGTAGTAGGCCAGGATGTCGTCCACCTTGAGGCCTTTGGCCCACGGGTACACCAGCCGCTTCTCCGGGCCTTTGAAGTAGTACTCCACGTGACACTGCCCGCACACGAAGGAGCGCATCTCCTGGCGCGTGGCCATGGTGTTGACGTCGTAGTTCGCAACGCCCTGCGACGCCTTGAGCGCGCGCATTCCCTCGAGGAATCCCGGACGGGTCACCCGGAGCTGCATGGTGCCGGGATCGTGGCAGTCAATGCAGGCTACGGGGTGCGCGACCAGCTTGCGCGCCTCGGCGTAGGGCATCTGGTTCATCTTCTCGAAACCCGCGATCAGGTCGCCGCCGCCCAGTTTCTTGTAGGGAACGTAGACCGAAGCGTGACAGTGCATGCAGGTCCCGGGCTGCTTGGCGGCGATCTGGCGCTCGGTGTAGGTCTGGTCGTCGAGCATGAAGGCGTGGCCGCGCTCCTCGCGGAAGTCGCGGGCAAAAGCGTAGCCCGCCCACATGGTCTTCAGGCGCGGGTCTTGCTCCAGGCGCGATTGCGCCACCATAGAGCGCGGGTCGGCCGCCGAGGGCGTGCGCGGGGTGGCTTCCGAGCCGCCGAAGCGGGTGCGCACCTGGTCCACGCTGCGCCGGTATCCGTCGTATTGCATGGGGAAGTTCTTTCCCCAGACGGCCGGGTCCTCGGTGTCGTCGGTGAGTTCCACCACGCGGTAGAAGGGATTGCGCGCCTCCTGCTTGCGCTCGAAGATGTTCACCAGCATGGCGGTGCTGGCTGCGGCCACCAGCGCTGCCGCCACGGCGGTCAGTGCAATCAGCTTCCGGCTCCGCCGGGGTTCGCTTTGGGAAGAAGAGTTGGAAGTTTCGGTCATCGCTCGTCCTTGAAAAAGTTTTGCCGCAACGCGCCCAGCGCGCTGGTCTCCATGTGTCCGACCGAACTGTGGCAGCGGATACAGGAGAGCTGCGCCACGCCGTCATGCGGGCCGTCCATGGCGACCACCACGTCCTGATGGCACCCGCGGCACGCACTCTCGGTCACCTCGCGGTTGCCGGGCTTGATGCGCAGCGGCTCGGGGAAGCGCCCGGTGGTGAATCCGAAGGAGTGCCAGAAGCCGTTGGACGCCTTGGTCACATATTTGGCCACGGCTCCGGGCGGCGTATGGCAGTCGTTGCAGACGGCCACGGAGCGGTGGCTGGATTTGACCCAGCCATCGTAGTGCTCGCGCATGATGTGGCAGTTGGCGCAAGCCGCAGGATCATTGGTCAGATAGGAAGCTCCTTTGGCGTAGAGGAAGGTGTATCCGCCGACCCCTCCAGCTAATCCGATGGCTGTGCCCACGACAAGTCCCAAGATGGTGTTGGATCGCAACCCGCCCATTGTCCTGTGTGCTCTAGAGTTTACGACCACCCGCCCGCCAGCAGCCAAGAAAAGTTGGGGAGCGATTGTGATGTGCGTCACGGGGATGTGTGAATGGCGTCACGGCGAGGCCCGAGGCAGGTGGGCAAACTGGGGTTGGAAGGATGAGGTTTCACGGATGAGCCAGAGGCAGGCAACGAGAGCACGAGCTGCGATCGCTGTCTTAGTCTTAATAGTCGGGCTGGGTGTGTCTGCTGCGTGGGGGCAAACGCAGCCCGACAAGGACAAGGGCAGCGCCCAGTCGCTCAAAGTCACGGTCAGCGAGCGGCTGCGCTTCGAAAGCTGGGACTGGTTCGACAGCAGCGCAGGCGACGGCAGCTACGGTTTCCTGGCGTCGCAATTGCGCCTGGGGCTGAGCCAGCAGAAGAAGAAATGGGCGTGGCAGGTGGAGTTGCAGCAGCCCACTCTGCTGGGGCTGCCGCAGAACGCCATCGCCCCCGCGCCCCAGGGACAGCTCGGTTTGGGCGCTTCGTACTTTGTCGCCAACGATTCCCAGCAGCACGCCGCCGGCGTTTTTCTGAAGCAGGCTTTCGTGCGTTTCCACTTCCAGGGCGCCGCCAGCAGCGTGCGGCTGGGGCGTTTTGAGTTTGTCGAGGGTGCGGAAACCTCGCCGCAGGACCCGACCCTGGCCGCGCTCAAGCGCGAGCGCATTGCGCACCGCCTGATCGGCAATTTCGCGTTCTCGCATGTGGGCCGCAGCATGGACGGTGTCCATTTCGTGCGGGCGACTGAGGCCACCAACTTTACCTTCCTGGGGGCGCGGGCCACCGAAGGCGTCTTCCAGCTCGATGGCAACGGAGAATTGGACGTGGACGTCCTTTACGGCGCACTCACGCGCCGTCGCGGCCGTCCGCAGGCGGGTGAGTGGCGCGTCTTTGCGCTCCACTATCACGACGGCCGCCGGGCCTTGAAGACCGACAACCGTCCCGCCGCCGTGCGCAGCGCCGACACTTCCAACCTCCGCATCACCACCCTGGGCGCGCATTACGTGGATACCTTCGCGGTAGGCGGCGGGAAAGCCGACGTCTTGCTGTGGGGCGCGGCGCAGTTCGGCGACTGGGGTGTGCAACGCCACCGTGCCGCGGCCATCGCCGCAGAAGCGGGCTACCAGCCACCATGGGACAAACTCAAGCCCTGGATCCGCCTGGGTTATTTTCGCTCCAGCGGGGATGGCGATCCCGCCGACGGCCAGCACAGCACCTTCTTCCAGGTCTTGCCCACGCCTCGCATCTACGCCCGCTTCCCGTTCTACAACCTGATGAACAGTGAGGACTTCTTCGCCCAGCTCTGGCTGCGCCCCCACCCGCGCCTGACGTTGCGCAGCGACGTGCACGGGTTGCGGCTCAGCCACCGCAACGACCTGTGGTATCTGGGAGGCGGCGCCTTCCAGCAGCGCAGCTTCGGTTATGTCGGCCGCTCCAGCGGCGGCGGCAGAAGCCTGGCCACGCTGGCGGACGTGAGCGCCGACTACCAGGTGTCGAAGCAATTCACCCTGTCCGGATACCTGGGAGCAGCGCTGGGCCGAAGGGTTGTCTCCAGCACCTACACCCACGGCGGTAATGCCCGCTTCAGCTACGTGGAACTTAGCTGGCGCCGCTGAAGGTGAGATCGCGCCTCGCGGTGGGCCACTTTCCACAGCAATCCCGGTGTTATACTCGCCCTCTGAGGGTACGATCGTGCGCTCCCCGTATGGCTTGGAGATCCAAGAGAACTGCCTGAGCTGCACCTTGCGTTCCGATAAGTTCTTCTGCAATCTTCCCGGCAAGGCCTTGCAGTCGTTGGACGCCATCAGTTCCCCGGCCTCCTATCCCAAGGATGCCACCCTGTTCGTCCAGGGGCAGGGGCCGCGGGGTGTGTATGTGCTGTGTTCCGGCCGCATCAAGCTCAGCATGGGTTCCAGCGACGGCAAGGTGCTGATCCTGCGGATCGCAGAACCCGGCGACCTGCTGGGGCTGAGCGCCGCCATTTCCGGAACGCCCTACGACCTGACCGCAGAGACCATGGAGCCCAGCCAGGTCAGCTTCATCAAGCGCGACGACTTTCTAGCTTTCCTGCGGGAGAACACCGATGCCTGCTTCCGCGCCGCGCAGGACCTCAGTGACCGCTATGACGTGGCCTGTCGCGAGATCCGCTCGCTGGGCTTGTCCCACTCCGCCGCCGAAAAAATGGCCCGCCTCTTGCTGGAATGGGCGGCACGGGCCGCGGCTGGCGGCAAGGGCAAGGGGCGAATCAAGGTCGCCGTCACCCACGAAGAGATCGCCCAGATGATCGGGACCACTCGGGAGACCGTCACCCGCATCCTGAGCGAGTTCCGCAAGAAGCAGATCATCCAGCTCAAGGGCTCGACGCTGGAGATCCGCAACCCGGCCGCCCTCGAAGCCCTGGTCAATTCCTAGGTCACGCTTCCAGGTCCGGCGCCGAGCGCAAGGTGACTTCGCCCCGCCGCACCTGAGCTCTCCGCCAGATGGCATAGGCAGCCGGAAGCACAAGCAGAGTGAGGAACATGCAGGACCACAGACCGCCAACCACGGGGGCTGCCGTGCGCGCAGAAACGTCCGCGCCGACGCCGCTCTCCCACAGCAAGGGCATGAGCCCCAGTACCGTCGTGGCAACGGTCATGACCATCGGACGCACTCTTCGGGCTGCGCCCTCCACAACGACTTCGTCGACGTCTTCCGGCTGCCGCATGCGGCCTTCGCGGCAGGCGCGCTCGAAGGCTTCATCCAGGTAGGTCATGACGACGATGCCGGTCTGCGCCGCGACGCCACCCACAGCGATCAGGCCGACCCAGACTGCGGTGGAAAGGTTGTACTTGAAAGCAGCGAGCAGCCAGATGCTACCCACCAGCGCAAACGGAAGGCACAGCAACACAAGGAACGTCTGCGTCCAGGCGCGCAACGAGAGATAGAGCAAAACGACGATGAGAACAAAAGTTAGCGGCAACACCACACGCATCCGCGACTCCATTTCCGCCATGAACTCGTACTGCCCAGTCCACTGAAGGCGATAGCCGCTGGGCAGCACCAGCTCTTCTGCCACCAGCCGCTTGGCGTCGTTTACCCAACCGCCGAGATCCCGTTTGGACTGGTCGATGTCGGCAAAGACATACCCCACCAGCACCCCGTTTTCGTCTTTGATCATGGGCGGGCCGGAGACGATGCGGACCTCAGCGAGTGTACCCAGCGGGACGGCGGCGTTGGCTTGCGCCCAGCGGTTGCCCAGGTCATCCTCCAGCGAAGAGCGGCTTCCCAGCGATGCAGCGTCTGGCATCGTGCCCGGACTCATCCGCGCCGCGCCGGATGGCATCGACCTGCCACCGGCGGAGCCGCTCCCGGCCCCCATCGCACTCGAGCTCGCACCGCCGACGGCAGGGGTGAGCGAGGGGCTCGCCCCCGCACCGAAGCCGCCTTGCTCCAAGGGCATAAGCGAAGGGCTCGAGGGCACGGGCACTAGGATGGTTCGCAGCGCTTCTGGATTCGCCCGGTAATCTGCGCCATAGCGCAAGTTCACCGAGAACCGTGAGCGGCCGGCGATGACGGTTGAAATCGGCATACCGCCTACCGCCGCTTCCACCACATCGTTCACATCGCGCACCGTCAGACCGTAGCGGGCGATGGCGTTGCGGTCGGGCGTGATATCAACGTACTCTCGCCCCGTTTGCCGCTCGGCAAACGTGCTGCGCGTTCCCGGCACGCGCCGCAGCATTCCCTCCAGCTCGATGGACAACCGTTCAATCTCACGCAGGTCCTCACCGAATACCTTGATTCCCACCGGAGTGCGGACGCCCGTGGTCAGCATGTCGATGCGGGTACGGATGGGCGGAGCAATCGCCATCTGGTAGCCGGGCATGCGCAGCGCCGCTTCCAGGTCGCGCGCCAGTTCATCGAGGCTGCGCGAGCGCCGGTCGGGCCACCAGGGGCGCAACCCGGCCTGAAGCCAGCCCGGGGCCCAGGAGCTGTACCATCGGCTCCAGGGGCGTTGAGGCCACTGCGGGCGCGCTCTTAGGGTTACCACCGACTCGATCATGTCGAGCTGCGCAGGGTCGGTTGCGGTCTCCGCGCGGCCCACTTTCCCGTGTACCGACTCGACTTCCGGGAAGCTCATGATCACACGGTTCTGGGCGGTAAGGGCCCGCCGCGCCTCCTCGATGGAGATACCCGGGAAGGTGGTTGGCATGACCAGCAGGGAGCCTTCGTCGAGCGGCGGCATGAACTCGGACCCCAGTCGCAGGAACAGCGGAACCGTCCCCAACATGACCACCACGGCCGCGGCCACGACCAGAAACCTCCGCCGGACCATCAGCCGCACCACGGGGCGATAAATCCAGCCTAGGAACCGGCTGACGGGATTTTCCTCTTCCGAACGAAAGCGCCCGCGCAGAAGCAGCACCATCAAGGGCGGCGCCAGCGTGATGGAGAGGATCGCAGCCGCGAACATGGCAAAGGTCTTGGTGTAGGCCAGCGGCCGAAACAAGCGCCCTGCCTGCCCTGCGAGCGTGAAGATCGGCAGGAAACTGACCGTGATCAACAGCAACGCAAAAAAGATCGGCCGGCCCACCTCTTTGCAGGCATCCACAATGATCCGCTTGCGGTCCGCAGCCGGCGGGGCGGCCGCCAGCCGGACGTGGGCATTCTCGATCAACACGATAGCCGCGTCGGCCAACTCGCCGATGGCGATGGCAATGCCGCCGAGCGACATGATGTTGGAGGTCAAGCCGAGGTATCGGATGCCGATGAATGAGAGCAGGACAGAAAGTGGCAGCACCGTCATGGCGACCAGTGCGGAACGGGCATGAAAGAGAAAGACCACGCAGATCATGGCAACGATGATGCCTTCTTCGATGAGCGTGTTCTTCAGCGTGTCAATCGAGCCCAGGATCAGGCTCGACCGGTCATAGGTCGCCACCAGGCGCACGCCCTCGGGCAGGTTCAAGGTTGCGATCTGCTCCTTGATGGCCGCGGTCACCCGGAGGGCGTTGGATCCAATGCGCATGACCACGATGCCGCCCACGGCTTCGCCGCGTCCGTTCCAATCCGCGGCTCCGCGCCGGATTTCTGGGCCGTATTGCAGGGTCGCCACATCGCGCAAGCGCACCGGCGTGCCCCCGGGTCCGAGTGCCACCACACTGTTCTCGAGGTCCTGAAGCGACTTCACGTAGCCGCGGCCGCGCAAGATGTACTCACGGCCGGCGAGCTCAAGCACGCGTGCCCCCACCTCCGAGTTGGCATCGCGCACCGCGCGGGTCACGTCGGGCAGGGTCAGTCCAAAGGCCGTGAGCCGGGCGGGATCGAGAATGATCTGATACTGGCGTTCAAAGCCGCCCAGGGACGCAACCTCAGCCACACCGGCTACGGCCTGCAGGGCCGGCCGGACGGTGAAATCCTGCAGCTCCCTGAGTCCTGCCAGGTCGAGTTTCCCGGAGGTGTCTTCCAGCACATACTGAAACACCCAGCCCACCCCGGTGGCATCCGGGCCGAGGATGGGAGAAACTTCGGGCGGCAGGATGCGCTGGGCGCGGCCCAGTTGCTCCATGACGCGGGTCCGGGCCCAATAAATGTCGACTCCATCCGCAAAGATGACGTAAATGAAACTCATCCCGAACATCGAGTAGCCGCGCACCGTGCGGGCACCCGGGGTGCTCTGGAGTGTGCGGACCAGCGGATACGTGATCTGCTCCTCAACCAAGTCCGGACTGCGGCCCATCCACTCGGTGTAGACGATCACCTGGGGGTCGGAAAGATCGGGGACGGCGTCGAGGGGCGTTTTTCGCATTGAGTCCACGGCCCACAAAGCGAGGACGAGGACGGAGCCGAAGACCACCCAGCGATACTTCGCAGATAGCTCAATGATGCGCTCAACCATATTCAGTCCTTGTGCTCAGCGTGAGGATCGGCCGGCGGCTTGGTTCCGCCCTCCGGTTGGGATTGCGAGGAGCCGTGACCGTGCCCGGTCGGGCCGCTGGAGGCGCGCAGCCTGCTCTCTGAATCGAGCAGGAACACGCCCGAGGCCACGACCTGCTCACCCTCACTCAGTCCGCTTTGGATTTCAATGCGATCCGCGAGCCTGGAACCCAGCGTCACCTGCCGGGGCTCGAAACGTCCGGGCGTGGCGGCAACGAACACATGTTGCGCCAGTCCGGTATCGATGACGGCATCGCGTGGAACGGTAATGACATGTCTTGCTGGGGTCCGAAATTCGGCGGAACCGTAAAGCCCCGGGCGCAGCGCACCCTTGGGATTTCGAACCGTCAGACGAACCCGCAGCGTACGCGTCCGCTCGGTCAGGGTGGGGTAGAGGAATGCGACCCGGGCCGAAAATGGCTGCCCCACCGCGGGGAAATCGAGCAGGGTTGGCGTACCCACTGCGATGCCCCGGATATCTGCTTCGGGAACCTCAGCCAGGATCCACACGGTGGATAAATCTGCGACGGTCAAGAGTTCCGTGGAGGGATCCACGGCGGTACCCGCCGATATCCCCCGGTGCAGAACCACACCGCTGCGTGGGGCCACAACCGTCACCAAGCGCATGGGCTCGCCCATTCGTTCGATTGCCTGTATCTCCGCTTCCGTCATGCCCAGCACTTGGAGGCGGGCACGGCCACTCTCCACCACCACGCTGGCAGGGCCGGCGGCCGCGTTTTGCCGCGCTACCAGATATTCGGTTTGCGAGGAGAGGAGCTCTTGCGAGAAGATCCGCGCCAGGGGCTCGCCCCTTCGGACATATTGTCCGGTCGTGTTCACTGCGAGTTCTTCGATCCATCCCGCCACCCGGGTGTGGACATGGGAGATGCGGGACTCGTCCAGCGCTACTGTGGCGATCGCTCGGGCCGGTTCGGTCATCGCTTGGCGGCGAACCGTCTCCATACGAATACCCATTTGCTCAACTTTCGAGGCCTCAACCTCCACCGGGACACGCGCAGGGCGAGAGGGATCCATAGCCTGGCCGGGCCGCACGGATCCTGTACTCGTGGCAGTCGGCCCAAGACCGTGGTGAAGAGAGAAGGGCCAGCCGTGCCGCCAGTGCTGCACCAGTAAGGCTGACGTCAGCACCAGCAGAGTCAGCGCCACGCTGACCCCGCCGCGGAACTTGAAGAGAAATGCTTTCGTAATCATGGCGTCACCCCCTGGTTGGTTCCTATGGCGCGGCTCAGGCGGGCCCGAGCCATACCCAGGTCGGACTCGGCTTCAATCACATCCATTTGAGCGGCCCACAAAGCCTGCACCGCCTCCAGCACGCTCACCAGCGGAACCCTGCCCGCGGCATACGAGGCCAGTGCGGTGTCGATGGCATAGCGCGCGCGCGGCAGCACATCCGTGCGCAGCGCGTGGTGGCGGGTTCGCGCCGCCTGAACCTGATGGAGTGCAGCCGCAGCTTGCCCGACCACGATTCTCGCCATGGCCTGGAGATCGGCCTTGGCCATGTCCCGCATGGCCTCGGCCTCGGCCACGCCGGCACGAAGCTTCCCCCGCCAAATGGGCAGGCTCACTCCCACCATCAGCATCATTCCCTTTCCGTCGCTCATGGTGTAAGCGGGACCTGTGCGGACCGTAAGCATGGGCTTGAACATGTCGCGCATGACTTGCACGTCAGCCGTCGCACGCTTGATGTCAGCGCGGCCCGCCACCAGTTCCGGCCGCTGTTCGAGCGCGGGCATGATCCCCGACCAGGAGGGAAGCGGTTGCACCAAACTGGCGACATCGAGCGCAGGTACGATCTCATGCGCACCGCGGCCCAGGCTGGTGTTGAGCATGGCTTCCGCCGCACCTATCTCGCCCTTGAGCGACGCGGAGAAAGCGATCAGCCGGGCCACGGCGACTTCGGCCTGCAACACGTCGGACTGCGGGCCGGTCCCGCCGGCATAACGCGAGTTGGCCGCCGACACCACCAGGCGAGCCAGGGCAATCTGTTCCTCCAGAACCGCTCCCGATTGGCGCCGCTGGTTCAGCATGTAGAACGCAGTGCTGGCTTCGAACTCCACATCGAGCACCGTCTGGTCGGCCTGGGCACGGGTTCGTTCCAGGCCTGCTTCCGCCGCCTGCCGGCGATGCTTGCGCACCGGAGAGAGCGGGAAGCGTTGCTCAATGGAAAGGCTGAAGTCCAAATGATCGAGAGCCGGCGCCACCATCGGGTCCTCGAGAGCGGAAACGATGGCTGGACGCTCGGCAGCCGCCCGAATCCGTGCCCGCGCAGCGGCCACTTCGGCGCGATGATCCCGGGCCAGGCGCACAACATCCTCGACACGCAGCGGAGCTGGCAGTGAATCCGCCGGGTCCTGCGCGCGCGAAGGAACGTCATTCTGGGCCGGGAGAGGCTCCAGCGGTGAGCCCACCGATGGCGGCTGGCCTAGCGCGGCCATGGAACCGAGAATGAGGACGAAACTAACGAGTCGTAGCAGCATGGAAATCACACCTCCTTGATGAAACGCCACGAAGTACGGTGGAGGGAGGTGTGATCTAGACGCGGAACACGTTAAGCAGAACCTGAACAGGCGGACCGGAGGCATCAAGCCGCATAGGGCCGCCTTCCCCACCGAACTTGACGACGGGAGGCGGGTCTGAGGTTTGCGGCAGGAGGTCGGCGGCTAAGGCATGGAGTAGGTACGCTGCGGACTTAAGCGCCGGACGAGATGCTGGGGTTTGATCGCAGCATGTGGCAACGGCCACAACCGATGCCAATTCGCTGCCCGCCGCATGGCATGAAACAGATTCGCGGTTGCTTACTGGGGTGGCGGTTAGGAACACGCAGACGGCGCACACGCCGCCCAACTGGCCGATGGCCGCGAGCAGTGCAATCCATGCGCGCTTTGTCCCGCCGCTCATAACCGAACACTAAATCATACGCCAAGGGGAGGGCTGTGACGCACGTCACAGCTCTGCCACCCGCGCGGATCGGAACGTCAATCCCTTCCCTCGGAGCCCGCAATGCCGGAGGCGCCTTGCCTGAGA
Organism: uncultured Terriglobales bacterium; assembly: GCA_964644115.1. Taxonomy (GTDB): domain Bacteria; phylum Acidobacteriota; class Terriglobia; order Terriglobales; family Acidobacteriaceae; genus CAZXVY01. The sequence continues at coordinate 8,439 of CAZXVY010000006.1, read as the reverse complement.
CTCCGGTGCGCCGGGGCCGCGAGCACTCAATGCCGGACGGTGAGCACTGGGCAGGGCGCCTCGAGTAGCACCTTGTGGGCCGCGCCGCCGCCCAGGTGGGTGGCCACTCCCGTGACCGCCGCGAGGTGCGCGCCCATCACGATCAGGTCCGCGCGCTGCTCCTGGGCCGTCTTCACGATCTGTTCCGCCGGATCGCCGAAAGCCACTACCGGTTTGCACCACAGTTCCTTGCCGCACTCCGGGAATGCCTCCAGCAGGCGCTGCTTGCTGGCCTCCTCGGCCATAGCGCGGTCGAAAGAAAAGGCCCTCTCGTCCAGCTTGACTACGTGCAGTAAGACAAGCTGAGCGCCCGTTTCCTGTGCCAGAGAAACGGCGTAACGGGCCGCGCGCTCCCCTGCGGCGGAAACATCCGTGGCGAACACGATCTTCTCGATCGCAATGGCATCGGAGTGCTTCACCCACACCTTGGGCCCGACGGTCAGGACAGGACAGGGCAGGGTGCGCAACAGTTGCTCCGCCACCGAGCCCAACAGCAGGCGGTCCAGGCCCTGGTAGCCGTGCGTCCCCAGCACCACCAGGTCAATGGCGCGGACTTCGACCATGTCCGCCAGCTCCGTGGCGGCGTCGCCCTCGCCCACTACCGCCTCGAATCGAAGGCCAGCGAATTGCGGCGATTGTGCCAGCTCCGCCAGTTGCTTCTCGGTCTGCCGGAGGGCGTCGCACTGCGACAGCGGAGTCCGCATGGAAACCGGAATGTATTCCGCCGGCGGAACCAACGGAAACGGCTCACCCGGGGCAATGTGCGCCAGGTGAAGACGCGCTCCAAAGCGGCGGGCGAGCCAGGTTGCATAGGGCAGGGCCGCGCTCGAAAAGGCGGAAAAGTCAGTTGCGAACAGGATGTTCTTCAGGCCAATTTGGATTTTGGATTCGACGGCTTGCATGACACACCTCCTGATGTTGCGCCCAGCCTTCGGCCCGGCGCAGGCGGGCGCTGTCTTCCTGCGCGGGCAGTTTGCCGACCCGGCGGCGGCGGCGGATGCGGGAGCCTGGACGGCGCGCGCCGGCGGCGTTATCGGCGCAGCTTCTCGAGCGAGCTTTCCTTTCCGGCCTGCTCCTCCACCGCAGCATTGCGCAGGGCAAGCTCCGTCCAGATGGACTCGAGCAACTCCAGCTCCTTACGGGTTTCGCGCCGGCCGAGGTGCCAGAGCAACAGTTCCAACCCGCCGAGCGCCACAATGATGACAATTGCCTCCAGCATGGCTCTCACCTCCCAGCTTGTCTGCGCCGGACATTCTCGGGCCCGCACCTGTGAGCCATTGGCGGCCGGCGGCTCAGCCACAACTCGAAGGTACTGCAACCGCCGCGAAAACGGAGTGATGCCTGTCACGTCTGATTGTGAGAGCGGTCACCGACCGCGAAAGCCGAGTTTCGTAGCTTGAGATCGTGCTGCGCGCAACCATCAACGGCGTGGAAACGGAGTTTGACCGGCCCTGCACCATCCTGCAGGCCCTGGAGTCCCGGGGTGTCGAGGTCCCGCATCTGTGCCACGATTCCCGGTTCGCAGCCAGCGGTGTTTGCCGGTTGTGTGTGGTGGCGCTGCGGGGCTTACCGCAACCGGTGACGGCCTGCAATACGTCCCTCGCGGAGGGTATGGAGATCGAAACCCACACGCCCGAGCTGGAACGATTTCGCCGGGTTGTTTTGGACCTTCTCTCCCGCGGTTATCCGGCGGGGGCGGTTCGGGCCCAGCCGGAGAAACAGTTCCATGCCTACCTTCGATCCTATTCCTTGGAGCCCTGCTGCCACCCCGGTCCGGCTGCAACCGACGACTCGCATCCTTACATTCACGTGGATCTGTCGCGCTGCATTCTCTGTTACCGATGTGTCTCCATCTGTGACCAAGTGCAGGGACAGCACGTCTGGAGCATTCAGGGACGTGGGGAGACAACGCGCATCGTTCCGGACAGCGGCGCCACGCTGCGGCAGAGCTCTTGCGTGAGCTGCGGGGCTTGTGTAGACACCTGTCCCACCGGCGCGCTGGAAGACAGGTCCGTGCTGGAGCGGGGTGAGCCGAAAACATGGACGCGCACCACCTGTCCCTACTGTGGAACCGGATGCGAGATGAACGTGGGCACGCGCGACCATCGTATCGTCTGTGTGCGCCCCGCCCTGGATGCTCCCGTGAACCGAGGCCATCTCTGCGTCAAGGGGCGCTACGCCTTCGACTTTGTAGACGCCCCCGACCGCATCACCTTTCCCCTGATCCGCGACCAGGCTGCCAGCCCCTGGCGCCGTGTTTCCTGGGAAGAAGCCCTGGCGTTTGCCGCCACCGGCCTGCGGACCATCCTCGGTCGCTACGGCCCGGGCGCGGTAGGTGTGCTGGGCAGCGCGCGAGCAACCAACGAAGAGAACTATCTGGCGCAGAAATTTGCCCGGGTCGTACTGGGCACCAACAACGTGGATTGCTGCGCCCGCGTTTGTCATGCCCCCTCGGCCGCCGGCCTGGGGCAAACCTTCGGCACCGGCGCCGCCACCAACTCGTTCGACGACCTGGAGCAGGCCAACACCATTCTGGTTTTCGGCTGTAATCCCACCGAAAACCATCCCATCGTGGGGGCGCGCATCCGGCAAGCTGCCCAGCGAGGTGCGGCCCTGATTGTGGTGGATCCCCGGCGCATCGAGCTGGCCCGCTCTGCGAGTTGCTACCTGCCGGTGCGCCCCGGCACCAACGTTCCCCTGTTGAACGCGCTGGCTTGCGCCATCCTGGAAGAAGGACTGTTCGATGCGGAGTTCATTCGCGAGCGGGTGGCAGGATGGAATGAATTTCAGGCATTCATTCGCGAATGGCGGCCCGAGCGGGTCAGCGCAATTTGCAGCGTGCCCGCCGCCCACATTCGTGACGCTGCTCGTTTATATGCCACCCGCAAACCTGCGATCAGCTTCCACGGACTGGGCGTCACCGAGCATGTCCAGGGTGTAGAAGGTGTGATGGCACTGGCCAACCTGGCCCTGCTCACCGGGAACGTTGGAAAACCGGGTACCGGCGTCAATCCGCTGCGCGGCCAGAACAACGTCCAGGGAGCGGTTCACATGGGCTGCGACCCCGGGCATCTGCCGGGGTATTTGCCTCTCGATGGCGGCCGGCAACTGGTGGAGGCGGTTTGGGGGGAAGCGCTGCCGGCAGCTCCCGGAATCGATTTGCTGCAGATGATGGAAGCCGCGGACGCTGGACGCCTCAAGGCCCTGTGGGTAATCGGTTACGATATCCGTCTCACCAACCCGGACCTGAATTTCACCCAGCGCGCTCTGCGAGGCCTGGATCTGCTCATCGTCCAAGACATGTTCCTGAATGAAACGGCCCGGGAGTTCGGCACCGTATTCTTTCCCGCGGCCTCGTCCTTCGAGAAGGATGGCACCTTCATGAACGCGGAACGCCGCATCCAGCGAGTTCGGCAGGCGCTGGCGCCTCGGGGCGAATCCCGGCCGGACTGGGAAATCATTTGCCGTCTGGCCGATGCCGCAGGAAAAGGTCGCGCCTTTGCCTTCCGCTCACCGGAGGAAATCTGGAATGAAGTGCGGGCGGTGTGGAAGGCCGGTGCGGGAATCAGCTACGAACGCCTGGGGCGCGCGGGTCTGCAATGGCCTTGCCCAAGCGAGGACCACCCCGGCACCCCCGTGCTCCATGTGGACCAGTTTGCCGCCGGCAAACGGGCCAGGCTGCATTGTGTGGATTACAGACCTACGCCGGAGCAGGTCACGGAGGAATACCCGCTGCTTCTGATCACCGGCCGCAGCCTCTATCAGTTCAACGCCGGCACCATGACCCTGCGCACTCCCAACATCCAGCTACGCCCCGCAGACACCCTCGACCTGTCTGGCGAGGATGGGCAACGATGGGGTTTGACCGACGGCTCACCGGTTCGGGTGCGCAGCCGCTATGGCGAAGCCGTATTGCCGCTTCGCATCACAACGGACGTCAAGCCGGGTGAGGCCTTCGCCACATTCCAGGTTCCTTCGTCCCAGCTCAACCGCCTAATCGGCCCGCAACAAGATCCCATCACGCACACCCCCGAGTACAAGGTCACATCGGTGCGCGTCGAGCCGGCCTAAGAGCACTCCGCGAGCACCCGATCAACAGGTCCCGGCGGAACCGGACTCCGGAAGCAGCACCTCCTCCACCAGCCGCCGAGGCGTGGGTCTGATGTCCGGTCCGTAGCCCATTCGCAGCAATATCTGCGGGAAACCGTCAGTCCCGAGCAGCCCGCGAAGCCTGCTGCGAAGCTCGGGCACTTCGATGGGCTGGTTCAGGAAAGAAGCCCAAACCTCTTCGGAGCGGGTGGTCAAGAGAATACGTGCCAGGGACTGGCCGGCCGCCAGCCAGTCGGCGGGTGAGTCATCCCCTGTCAACAGCACTGCCAGAGCGGGCGAACCCGTGGCGATGGCGCGGTCGGTCGCGGCGGTCTGGTTGCCCAGGTCGAAGGTGCGCAGGATGAAAGGAATGGCCTGCGACATCACATCTCCAAAACCAAGGCCGTAGCCGCGCATTCCGTCGCGCAGGCTGCTGGTGTTGGGATGAAGCCAGGCAGCCAGTTCGCGGCGAAAACTCGCGTTTCGCCATTGTATGTGGTCGCCTCCGGCCACCAGTTCTGCGACCCGAAAACGAAGAAATTCCCCCTCCACGATCTGCAGCCACGCGCCTTCCAGCCGTGCTTCCACTCGCAGGCGGAAGAGCACCGATTTCGGCACTTCGCGCGCTTCAAACGCCTGGCGATTGGTACGGCGCTTGCCGATGGCGTAGAACAGGTCTTCTCCTTCCGCGGTGGGGCGATGAGGCTTGCCCAGGCGGATTCGGGCCAGCAGGTCCGGATCGCCGGCATCGGGGAAGAGCTGCACCTCGCCCGCGTAGCCGAAGTGCCACATCGCGGCTCGCAGGTGCAACAAGGCCGCGCCGCAACTCATGGTCAGCTCGCGATCGGTTGGATCCACCACCGCCAGGGCGCGTGACCGGTCCGCGTAGAGCTCCGCCGCATCGTTGCGCAGCCGGAAAAGCCAAGGCTGCGTATTGTGACTGGACGGGGCCAGCACCGCGTAGCGCAGTAGAAAACGCAACTTGTCTGTGGGCCGGGCTTGGACGGGATACTCCCCTTCCGGCACCTTCCACGCTTCCAGCGGATCTATTCGACGTTCCTCCTCAAGTAGGGTTGGCATCGCAAGCTCTCCTTTCGAAGGTTGTGGCGCCCCTTCCCCAAGGGCGACCAAGGTCACCCCCACGGCTGCAACAGACTCGCTCTCGTCCAGTCCGATGCTCACTTGCCCCAGGGGAAATTGCCATCTACCTCCTCCGTCCGCCGGGGTGAGCGGAAGCGCAGCAGCGCGGTGGGAGCGTCCTGGGCCTCGATTTCGAGGGCCTCGTCCGCGCCCTCGGCCGTCTGCTTCAGCCAAACCCGCGTGGGCTTGGCAATGATGTGCGTCAGGTGCGAGGGCGCGCGCCCGAAGATGAGGACGATGGAATCGCTGCCGCCGCGGCGCAGTTCGGCAGTGATTCCGGCCAGGGGCCGGTCGCGGACTTCTACCAGGTCTCCCAGCTCTGGGGCCATCAGTTCCATCGAAATCAGCCAGCCCTCATGCTTCCGGCTGAAGGAGTCGAAAAAGGCGCTCCACTCCTTGCGTGGAATTTGCTGCGTGCTGCCCTTGACCGCGCCGGGGGCCGGCGCCTGTGAGGGTTGCGTAGAAGGGTTCACAGTGATCTCCTTTCCTGTTCTGGCTCATCTTAGGTGCTGGCCAGCAGGTCCACTGGGGTGCTGGCCAGCAGGTCCACTGGCTGGGTGGCCGCAGTCCTACCGGCAGCGATCTGCAAGGACTCGCGAGTCACCTGGGTGCCGTGGACCCGGGTCTTGCCATGCTCGAACAGCGACTTGAGGCGCGACAGGTCTTCGTCCAGCGCGGACTTGGGGTCGGCTCCGAATACCTCGGCAACAACGTGGCCCAGCATGCCCGCCGGGGGCTCGTATCTCATCTGGATGTGGAGGCGGGTCGAACCGTCGTAATTGGGATCGAAGCGGGCCACTCCCCAGTTGCCGACCCTCGATCCCGGTGTGCTCTTCCACTCCAGCAACTGGTTGGGGACCAGGCGGGTGATCGTACCCTCCCACCCCAGCGAGGTTCCCGCCGGGCCGGCTACCTGCCAGCGATACAAGTTGTCGGCAATCTTGCGCACTTCCTGAACGTGGGCAAAGACCTTGGGATAATTCCGCGGGTTGGCCCAGAACTCGAATAGCTCACTCAGCGGAGCATCAATCCGAATGGTCTTCTGCAGCTTGATGGCCTCGGCTTCTCCGCCCCAGCCCGCCAGGCTGGACCAACTGCGGTTGCTGGCGGCTCGGGTGAGGAGCGCGGCGCCCGCGGCAACGGCGGCCAAGCGGCGCCACCCCCGCTCGCGGATGGCGTAGAAAGACAGCATCGTGCTTGCGGCACCGGCCAGGAAGCGCGTGGCAGGTGACCAGAAGGGCTGAAGCAAGTCCGGCCGGCGCCCCAGCCGGGGGACACCGCCTTGCAGCGAGGAGATGTGTTCCGCGGTTTCCGCTGCGCACAGCCAGTCGTTAACTTTCTCGACCCCCTTCACATTACGAACGGCTGCCTTCAGTCTCTCGGCCTCTTCTTTGAGGACCAGGCCCGCCACGATCGCCGTGCCGTTCGTGCAGGAGACGTAGATGGCGCCGGGATGGGAGACGACGCGGCCGACCTCGGCGTGGATCCGCGACTCCAGCACGTCGTCGGGGACCACGCCCTGGGGCCGGACGGCAGCGCGGGCCTCGGCCGCCAGGCCGTGCGCGCGATGGTCCAGGTCGCGCAGCGTGCGGTCAAAACCGCGCTCGAGTTTATGCACCGCGCTCGTGGCCTTGTCCCGCAGCAGCGCTCGACGGCGCCGTCCCCGATCGGGATCCAGCAGGTACATCAAGCCGGCCCCGGCCCCCAGGCCAAAACCGGTCAGCAACAGCAGGCGATAATTTCCATTCCTGGCCATAATTCCTCCTCCCGCCGCATCTTTGGCGGTCAGGCAGCGGGCACTGCAGGTCTGGCCCGCTCCAGCAAGCTCAGCACCTCGGCGTCGCTCACCTGGTCAAAGTTGCTATACCACTGGCCGATGGTGAGAAAGCTGCGGGGTTCCACCACACACACCACTTCGTCCGCTTCCACTCGCAATTCGTGGCAGGCGGTGGCGGGCGCCACCGGAACGGCCACCACCAGGCGCGCCACCTGTTGCTCGCGCAAGGCCGCAATGGCTGCGCGCATAGTGAAGCCGGTGGCGATCCCGTCGTCCACCAGGATGACCGTCTTGCCGCGTACATCCGCGAAGGGCCGGCCGCCCCGATAGATCCTCTCGCCGCGCTGCAGTTCCTGCTTTTCGCCGGCCACAATGGCCTCCAGCGTCGAAGCGGGGATGCGCAGTGCGTCCACCACCCACTGGTTCATCAGCGGGGGTCCAGCGGAGGCGATGGCGCCCATGGCAAACTCCTGGTCGTCGGGGACGCCCAGCTTGCGCACCAGAAAAACGTCGAGCGGCGCATTCAGCGCGCGCGCCACTTCGTAGGCCACGGGGACCCCGCCGCGCGGCAGCGCCAGCACCACCACATCGTCGCGCCCCGCGTAGCCCGCGAGCTCCGCCGCCAGATAACGGCCCGCGTCGGCTCGGTCGTAGAACAATCTTGTGGCCATCGTGGACCACCTCCCACCGCCTGCTCGCACGCTACCACCCTCGCCATCGGGCAGGGAGTGACCGCGGTCACCGATGCTTGTGCGCCCGGTCACGGCCCTCCTCTCCCCGCACGCGTAGCGTAGTAGGCGACGAAGCCGGGTGTGTTGAGAGCACGGCTTCAGAAAAGGACTCATCATGACATCCGATAAGAACGTAAAGGTGGTGTCCATCACGAAGGAAAAGCCGGGGCCGCAGGAAGCCGCAGGCGGCCTGCTGGAACAGATGAAGAAGCTCTACGACGGGGTGGCCCGCAGGGCCTATGAGCTGTTTGAAACCCGCGGCGGCGAACCGGGGAAGCATCTCCAGGACTGGTTCAGCGCTGAGACCGAACTGCTGGGCATGGTGGAAGGCGAACTCCGCGAAAAACCGGACCGGATGGAGGCGCAGTTCTCCGCTCCCGGCTTCCGTCCCGAGGAGATCGAAGTTTCCGTCGAACCCCGCTGCCTGGTGGTGCGCGGCAAGACGGAACGCCGCTCCCAGTGGACGGCCAAGGAAGGCTCAGGAACCGCGAAGTCCGAGGAGCAGTTCCTGCGGCGCTATGACCTGCCCGCGGAGGTGGATCCGGACAAGGTGACGGCCACGCTGACTCAGGGGAAACTCACGGTCGCGCTTCCCAGGAAGGCCATTGCCGTACCCGTCCGCGAGAAGGCGAAGGCCGCTTAGGAACGCGGCTCCACGCCAGG
>CAZXVY010000005.1:21465-24176 GCA_964644115.1 uncultured Terriglobales bacterium | reverse complement strand
CGGTGGGCGTCTGGTTGGGGACGGAGCGGAAATCAATGGAGGCCGCGGCCTCGGTGGGAATGGCGTTGCGGGCGCTGGCGCCCACTGAGCCGCTGCGCAGCCCGCGAATGTTCAGCGCGGGCAGCAGGATGAGCTCGACCAGGCGGCGGTCGCCGCCCTCGGTGTGCGCCAGGCCGAGCGCCTGGCGGAGCTGAGGCTCAACTTCAGGGACGCCGGCCAGGGCGCGGCGCTCGCTTTCGGAGAGGGGACGAACGTCGTCATAGAAGCCGGGCACCAGGATGTGTCCCTGGGAGTCGCGCAGGCCGCTGAGCAGGCGGGCCAGCTCGGCGGCGGGGTTGGGCGCCCAGTTTCCGTAATGGCCGCTGTGCAGGCCGCGCAGAGGGCCGTAAACCGTGATCTCAAGGTCGGTGGAGCCGCGCGCGCCAAACACGACCTGGGGGCGGCGCGTCTGGTGTACAGGGCCGTCGCACAACAACCAGAGGTCGGCGCGGAGGAGTTCGCCGTGCCGTTTCAGGATCTCCTCCAGATGCGGGGAGCCGGCTTCCTCTTCTCCCTCGAAGAAAAACTTGAGGTTGACGGAAGGTGTGATGCCGGAGTGGCGCAAGGCGTCGAGCGCGGTGAGCCAGCCGGCGATGGGCGCTTTGTCGTCGCTGGCGGAGCGGGCGTAGATGCGCCATTCGGGGTCCAGGAGCGCGGCCGAGGGCGGGCGCGCTACACAAACTTCTTGCTGGGGAGAAGACGCGGCCGAGGACGGCCGCGCCCCACAGGGCCAGGGGACTTCGCGTCCACCGTCTTCCAGGCTCTGGTCGCGCAGGACGGGCTTCCAGGGATCGGCGCCGCCCCAGTCGGCAGGCTCGGCGGGCTGGCCGTCGTAATGCGCGTAAACCACGATGGTGCGGGTGGCGCCGGGCGTGCGCAGCTCTCCATAGACGACGGGTGGGCTGCCGGGATGCTCGAGCAGCCGGACATTAATGCCGCGTGCGCGCATCAAGCCGGCGATGTGCTCGGCGTTGCGGCGGATGTTGACGGTGTCGCCGGCCAGGTTGGGAATGGCAAGCAGGCCGGCGAAGCCGCGCAGGATGTCCGCTTCGTGGGCCGCGCGGTAGGCGCGGACGCGGTCGCGGAGAGCGTTGTCTTGGGCGGCGGCGACAGGGGAAAGCGCCAGCAACAACAAGGAGATTCTCAGGCTGATGTGCCGGAGTGTTTTCATGGGCTCCCCAAAAAAAATGAAGCAGAGAATTATCGCAGGTCGGGTGGGAAAAGTGATGTTATGAAGGCCGGGGTGAGGGTAGGGGTTCCTCGCTGCGCTCAGGATTCTTGACGCGCAGCCCATACAAGAAAAAATTTGGGGGAGCCTGGCGGCTCCCCCGTGGAAGGCATAGAGAGAGAAAAGTTAGAACTGATACTTCAACCACAGGCGAACGCTTCGCCCACCAAAGCGGGTAGTGTTGTTGTCCAGCAACGTTTGATCGAAGAAAGTATCGCCTGACACCGAAGGCACGCCGCCTCCACCACCCAGGTTGGGATGGTTGAAAGCGTTGAGGAAGTCGGCGCGGAACTCCACCTGGTGCCGCTCCCCGATCTTAATGCGCCGGAGGACGCTGAGGTTGTAATCCTGCCGCCCGCGGTTGTAGATGCTATTGCGACCCACATTTCCGTTCAGCCCGAGGCCGTTCAGGATGTAACGGAAATCGTTGATCGTGCCCGTGTTTCCGTTATAGAGATCGGTGATCGAGACCCCGTCGTCGAAGCCAATGCCGGTGATGCAATTGGGATCGGTGACCAGGTTCACGCAGTCATCGCTAAGGTCGAGAGGAGCGTTGAGATTCCCCAGGCTGGGCCGATCGTTGAAGGCCTCCCCATCCAGGTTCTGATCGAAGCCGGCGGCAAACACCGTCTCCGGCGAGCCGCTCTGGAAGGAGATCTGCCCGGACGTGGACCAGTCGCGCGCCAGCCAGCTCAGCACCTTCATAGGACCGTCGTTGGCCTTGGGGTAGGGAAGGTCATAGACCCAGGAGATCACACCGCGATGGGTGCGATGGAACGCCGAGGGGCCGCGGTCGCTGCGCGGATCCAGAACGTCCTGCCAGCGCGAGGCGGCACCGCTGGTGACGAACACCTCCGACATGTTGTCAATGGAGCGTGACCAGGTGTAGGAGCCCAGCAGGAATAGTCTTCCGTAGCTGCGCCGCACCGAGCTCTGCAGTCCGTGGTAGATGGAGTCGCCGCGGTTGCCGCGGATGACGATGGATCCGCGCGCCGGGTTGAGGCGCAGTCCGGTGGCGGGATCACGGGGATTAAGTTGCTCGTTTACGTACAGCCGCTGGCCCCGCGTACCCACGTAGGCGACTTCGGCGATGAACTTCCCGGGCAGTTCGCGCTGCACGTTGAAGTTCCACTGGTGAGTCAGCGGGTTTAGCAGCTTGGAGTCAATCGAGGTCACGGTGTTGAGCGGGTTAGCGGTGGGGGTGATCCCGTTCAGCGCGGCGATGGCGTTGGCCGTCCCTCGGGTGCCGGCGGCGCCGGTGATGGTTCCACCCAGGGTATTGGGCGAAGCTGAGGCGGTGTTGTCGCTGATGTTGGTGAAGAAGGCATCGTAATAGATGCCCCAGCCGCCCCGGATCACCGTCTTGCCATCCCCGAACAGCCCGGGCAAGAAGCGCGGGCTGAAAGAGAACCCGACGCGAGGAGCAAAGTTGTTGCGGTCGCGC
>CAZXVY010000005.1:15303-21455 GCA_964644115.1 uncultured Terriglobales bacterium | reverse complement strand
CTCCTGATCGAACCTCTCGTTGAAGGGGTCGGCGAGAGCGGTGGCGCGCCGGACGGTTGGGAAGTTGAGCACGTTGCTGTAGTCCGGAGGGTGGTATTCGTAACGCAGACCGAGGTTCAGCGTCAGGTTCGACTTCACCTTCCAGTTGTCCTGAACGTAGTAGGCCTGGACATTGGTGGGCACATTGACGCGCGGGCTGCCGAACTGCCGCCGTATCGCGCCGCCGGGGCCGGAAAAGTCGTCTACGAAGTTGGCCAGAGCGGTGCAGGTGGCTAAGCCAATGGCCGCACAACTACCACCACCGGCATAGGTGATCAGCCCGTTGGAGTTGAAGGGAATGCCATCGTTGATCTCCAGCAGGGTGACATCCAGGCCCAGCTTGAAGTTGTGGGTGCCCTTGTTGACGGCGACGGCGTCCTGGACCTGAAACACCTTGTGCCCGCGGAATTGCGGGAAGGTCCCCTGCTCGAATCCGCCAAAGGCCGCGAAGCCCACTGGGGAGCCAAGCGCCAATCCTGGCAGATTGGCATTGGGGTTGGCCAGGGTGGCAGCAGTGGGATTGAATCCGAAATCGATGGTCTGGGCGGAGAATCGGAACTCGTTAATCACTGTGGGGCCGAAAGTGTGTGCCCACATGAGTCCGAGGTTGCGCGCCGGACCGCCTTGTTCGGTGTCGATGGTGGGCAGGGCGTTCGGGTTGGCAAACAGGTCCGGGGTCAACGAGGAGCGAGTGGCCAGGAAGCGAACGAAGAAGCTGTCGCGGTCCGTGGGCAGGTAGTCCACCCGGGCCACCCACTCATAGCTGGGCCCGGCCGCACTCACGAAGCGGGTGAAATCCCCGACCTGGATGTTACACGGGTTGCCGCAACCGACGCGGTTGCCGATGTTGATCAGGGCCGGGTTGGCGCCGCCGCGCAAGCCGCCCAGGGAATCAATGAGCAGATTGACGTTGGCGTCCACTACGCTGGGATCGGCCAGGGCTGCCTGCAAGGAGGCCACGCCGGCCTCGGTGGGCAGGCGTAGGGTGTTCCCGTTGAAACTTCCGAAGAAGCGGACCCACTGCGCGCTACCGAAGGCGAACAGCTTGTCCTTGATAACGGGCGCACCGATCCGGAAGCCGAACTGGTTGTTGACGAACTGGGGCACACGGATGATGGGGTTGCCCAGAGGATCCGTGGAGCGGGCTTGCTCCGAGGTCAGGGCATCCAGACTGCTGCCGGAATGCTGGTCCCACACGGCGCCGTGGATCTGGTTGGTGCCGCTGCGGTAGGTGAGGTTCGACAGCGAGCCGCCGCCGCGGCCAAACTCGGCCGAATAGGCGTTGGTAAGGAAGGTTACTTCCTGCACCGCTTCCTGGTTGTTGGGCTGCAGCGCCTGGCCGGCGATTCCGTTGTCGTTGTTGTCGAAACCATCAATCAGAAAATTGTTGGCCCGCGGACGCAGACCATTCACGGCGAAGCTGGTGCCGTTGGCGAAGTCGTCGCGCGGATTGAGGACGGATACCCCCGGCAGCAGGGTGGCCAACTGGTAGGGGTTGTTACTGGTCAAAGGCAGATCGCGTACCGCTTTAGTGCCGATGGTCTTGGAGATTTCTCCAGTCTCGGTTTGCACCTGGGCGGCGGTGGCCTCGACAGTGACGGTCTGCTCTCCTCCGCCGACTTCGAGCTTCACGTTCACCGAAGTCACCAGCGAAGTGTTGACTTCCACGTTCTCCACCTTGGTAGTGCTGAAGTTGGGCGAGGAGGCGGTAACGATGTAGACGCTCGGGTTCAGCGACTCGATGCGGTACTCGCCGTTGCCGCCGGTGGTGGTGGTGCGGGTTTCGCCACCGTTCTTGGCGGCGGCAGTGACGGTGGCGCCGGTGACGACGGCACCGGTCTTGTCGCTCACCGTGCCCGCGATCGTACCCTTCGTGGCCTGAGCGAAGCTGAGTCCGGCGAGCAGCAGCAGGATTCCGAGCAGGTGCAAAATTCTTCGTACAAAAAAGTACCTCATTTACTGTTTCTCCCTTCGGGGTTAGAAATGGCCGCCTTGGGAACCGTCGAGCGCGGCGGCGATCCGATGGACAGAAGGGCATTTGGCCTGCCAGGGGGCGGAGAAGAAATGGGTTTGTGACCGCCCGCTGCTTGGCAGGGGCGAAATAGCCGGAGTTCGTTACCGGCTAAGGGCTCGAGGGATGAAGCAGCGAGCTTGTGCGACCAATGGGAAGCGCTGGTCTACCAATTCCGGAAGCTGCGGGTCGCGGACTATGGATTTGTGTAGGTGGGGCGTGTTTCGTGCGACGCCGGGTACCCGCTTCCATCCGGAAACTACCAGTCGCCTCGCCCGGATGCGATCGTCCAGCACCTCACGCGGCATCCAAGCCGCTTGCGGCTCCGGTTCCGGGGTGCGCGTCACGCAGGAGAAGCAGGCCGCAATGTGCTCGCGGATTTAGAAGTGGCTGCCGAGCACTTGCTGCAGCTTCTCGCGATAGCCGCGGCTCAGAGTGAGGCGGGTGCCGTCGCGCAGCAGCACTACGTAGTCGCCGTGAAACCAGGGCTGGAGTTCCTTGATGCGCTCCAGGTTGACGATGGTGGAGCGGTGGATGCGCGTGAAGTGCCTGGTGTCGAGCCTGACCTCGATGCCGTTCATGGTTTCGCGCATCAAGTGCGAATCCTTGCTGACGTGCAGGCGGACGTAATTGCCCGCGGCTTCCACCCAGTCAATCTCGTCGGCTTTAAGGAAATAGACGCGGCCTCCGGATTTCACCACCAGCCGGTCGGAATGCGCGCCGTGACCGTTGCCCTGCTTGCCCCCGGCGGCGATGGCTGGGGACGAGGAAAGCGCCTGGGGGAGGCGGTCGAGCTGCGCAGGATCGAGGTTGAGGTAGGTCATGAGGGCTTGGAGCTTGTCGTTCACGCGGCTGGAGCGGTCGAGCTGGAGATGATTGCGGGCGCGGTCGAGAGAGCGGCGGAAGCGCTCCTGATCGAAGGGCTTGAGCAGGTAGTCGAGGGCGTTGGCGTCAAAGGCGCGCAGCGCGTATTCGTCGTAGGCGGTGACAAAAATCACCGCCGGCACGCGTTCCGGACCGATGGCCTGCAACACGCCGAATCCGTCCATTTCCGGCATTTGCACGTCAAGGAAAAGAAGGTCGGGAGCGTCTTTACGGATGGCGTCCACGGCCAGGCTGCCGTTCTCGAATTCCCCGGATAGCTCGATGTCGGATTCATCGTGCAGGAGCGAACGAATGCGTTCCCGCGCGAGGGGTTCGTCATCGACGATGAGTGCCCGAATCTTCATCTTCGACTCCTGGCCAGATTTTATTCAGGGCGCCGCTCTGGAAGCGGAAACCCAGCTAGCGGTTGGACGCGAGAAAAGGGGAAAAGGTTGGACTATTTTCAGGAGGCCGGAGAAAAAGGAATGTCCACGCTCACCACCAGGCCGCCCGTGGGCGCATTGTGCATGCGCAGTGACTGGGAGCGGCCGTAGAGTTGCAGCAACCGCGCGCGCGTGTTGCCCAGTCCGATTCCCTCACGCGACCCTTCTTCCGGCTTCAAGCCTGCCCCGTTGTCGCACACCTCCAGCCGCAGCGTACCGTTCTGACGGTGAGCGCGGACCTCAATCCGGCCGGGACGGCTCAGAGGTGCGATGCCGTGCCGCACGGCGTTCTCCACCAGCGGCTGCAAAATCAGGCATGGCACCCGAGCGTCCAGAGTTTCCGGATCTATGTCCATGCGGACGGTCAGGCGGTCCTGGAACCGGGTACGCTGGATCTCAAGGTATTGTTCCAGCAATTCAAGTTCCTTTTGCAGGGAGACCAACTGCTCGCCGGCGTGTTCCAGGGTGAGGCGGAGCAGGTCGCTGAGGCGCACGATGAGGCGGTTGGCTGCCGGGACATCGCGCTGCATCAAGGTGGAGATGGCATGCAGGGTGTTGAAGAGGAAGTGGGGCTGCAACTGCATCTGCAGGGCGCCCAGGCGGGCCTGGGCCAGACTTTTTTCCAGACGGGAAGCGGCCAGCGCCTGCTCCTGGAACTTGCGGTAGTAATGCGCGCCGTTCCACAGACCCAGGAGCGACCAGTAGACCATGAGATTGGAGTGGCCGTCGCCCACCAGGAAGCGTTTGTAGAGATCCCAGGGGGCCAGGTTTTGCCTGCCGGGCAGATTCACCAGCGGAGCCACCGCCAGCCACAGCGCGACCTGCAAAGCGGCGATGGCCAAACTGCCGGGGACATGGACCAGAAGATTGCGCTTCCAGGTATCGCGCTCCAGGGGAAAGCGGCTGAGCAGGAACCAGACCAGGGGAGTGAGCAGGGTCCACAGGTAAAAATGAGCCGCCCACCAGGAAAAAATCCGCAGGTAGGGAGCGGGGAGTTCGTTGAAGAAAATGTAGGCGTAGCTCTCGAGGGAGAAATAGAAAGCCAGAGCGGTCCATGCGGCCAGGAGCAGAGCCCAGCGCGCCCAGCAGCGCTGCGGCAGCAGGGGGTCGCGGCGTTGCGGGAGCGGAAACTGCTCGGCGATTTCCGGGGCGATTTCCGGGCGGTCCACTTCATAGGGCGGTTCCTGAGCGGCCACAGCGTTGTTGGCAAGAGGAGCCTCCGCCTCAGGAAGGGGGGAATGGGGCGCAGCTTCCGCCGCCATTTCCGAGTGCCTAAGGAAAGGCATGATGAGCGCGACCCGCAAGCCGCCTTGCGGCAGGTTGCTGAGATGCAAAGACTGTTCGCTGCCGTAAAGCTGCTGGAGGCGGGCGCGAGTGTTGGCCAGCCCGGGACCGCTCTTGAGCGGCTCCTGCCATCCGGGCGGGAGTCCAGGACCGTTGTCTTCCACGGCCAGCAGCAGTCGTGAGCCCTCGCGGCGGGCGCGAATGCGGATGCGTCCCGGCGAAGAGCGCGGAGCCACCGCGTAGCGCAGCGCATTCTCCACCAGCGGCTGCAGGAGCATGTGGGGCACGCGGGCTTCGAGCGCCGCCGGATCCACCTCCAGCTCCACCGCCAGGCGGTCGCGGAAGCGGGTTTGTTCGATCTCCAGGTAGCCGCTCAGAAACTCCATCTCCTGCTTGAGCGCGACTTGGGACTGCTCCACGTTGTCGAGCGTCATGCGAAGCAAGTCGCTGAGGCGGGCCATCAGACGGTCGGCAGCAGCCACGTCGCGGTGCATCAGCGTGGAAATGGAATGCAGCGTGTTGAACAGAAAGTGGGGATGCAGTTGCGCGGTCAGGATCTGCAAGCGCGCCCGCGCCAGCCGGGCCTCCAGGTCGGAAGCCAGGCGCTGCCGCTCGCGGTAGCGCTGGTAGTAGCTCAGTCCGTGCCACAGGGCCACGATGGTGAAGTACAGCATGAGGTCGAGCGCCAGGTTGCCCAGCAGCGTCATGTAGAACTGATCGAGCCGCGATGCCGCCTGCACCAGTTGCATCCGCATTTGCAGCAGGAGGAACAGCCGGATTGCCAGGTGCACTACCGAGAAAACGCCGGCGCTCAGCAGATGCATCAGCAGGTGCCGCCAAAGCGGGAGGCGCAAGCGGGCGAGGCGGGCCGTGACCACCACCACCAGTGGAGTGAGCGCGGCCCAAACCAGGGTGGTGGTGAACGCATAGAGCAGCGCCCGGGTGAAGGGCATAGGGCGGCTATAGAAGGCGCGAAGCAGGTAGAAACGGCTGCCCAGGAAAACTCCCAGGAGCGCCCATGCGACAGCCACCAGCGACCAGCGAAACCAGCGACGCTGCAACATAAATGTTTGCGGAGCTTCCCTTCTACACTGCTTGCCGGGCGATGAACAGTGTCGCGGGTGGAGAGTTACTCAAAGGCAGGGATGAAACGGACTCCAGCAGGGACTAAATGCCGTTCCAACTTGTCTCGACTAGGTTCCTTCGACCTGGCTGCCAGTCGCGCGAAAGAGCAGGCTGGGACATCTAGATAGGGCAAGTTAGTTGGAACGGCACTAGATGCCGAGCTTTTTGACTTCTTCGTTGTAGTACTTGCGGTAGAGGATGTCCCATTCGGCGCTGCCTTCGAGGATGGTGCGCTTCTGGTTCTCAATCTTGTGGCGGGCGGCGGCGTCGATTTTCTCCTCCGCCTTCAGCAGTTCCTCCAGCACGCGGCGAACTTCCTGGCGGATGGTGTTGCGGTCTTCGAGGAAGTCCACGTCCGCCATCTCGGCGAGGGCGTCGGCCACGGT